>NZ_CP042373.1:0-11901 GCF_008033155.1 Secundilactobacillus malefermentans | reverse complement strand
GTTGTTAGTTTATAAATATAACTTGGCTTGTAAGTCCCTGAAAAAACATTTGTCATTGAGAATGGGAATACCCACATAAGGCCACCTTTCATTCCTTTATGACTTGTCCCCCACCAATAAGCTAAGTAAACATATTTAGAACAGTAACTAGGATTCTTGTGGTACAAGTTAGTAGTTGTCAAATGGTAGATTGTAAAATTAATCCGAACGCTGTTCGGACAAAAAAGATCAGCTTCCTTTAAAATGGTGTTTACCACAAACCCATCTTTTAGGAGCTGATCTTTTGTCTAGTACAACCTATTCCGAACGAATTAAAATCGAAACCTTTTGTGAACTAGGGCTGTCCAATATCCAAATGGGCGTTCGGATTAATTTTACAATCTACCATAAGCCTACCGATTTTTTAATATTATTTTATTCATCAATTTCCGGCGCCGACCCAAGCTCTGCCTGAATCATCCAGATTTTCTTCTCAATTGCGGTTTTGAGACCAATGAAAATATCTTGGGTACTGAAGTCTTTTTCAACATCGGATACTTCAATGCCGTGTTGGTAAAGGTCTTCCAAGTAACGATAGCCATCAACTAAGTGTGCGAGGCGTTCTGGGGTTGTTTTGTCCCATTCACCAGGCCAGTCTTGAATCTTAGTGTTTTCGGCCATTTCTTTTAAGGTCGAGTAAGGACTGCCATCAAGCGCAATCAGCCGTTCAGAAATGACATCGAGTTGGCTGTCAATTTCTTCCATGAACTCATCCATCAAGGGGTGCAACTTCAAAAAGTTGGGTCCACGCATGTACCAATGCGTCTGATGGATAATCATTGACATCTGGCTCAAATCGGCAACGAGTTGATTTAATACTGCTTTGGTTTTCGCATATTTCATTAGATTGATCTCCTTTCGATACGGTTATTATAACTTAGTGGTAGCTTAATCTGAAACGTTATACACTGGCAAATTAAGTTATTTATAGCCCGTAGAATTAAGTCGTTTTGAAAAGATGGAGACGTTATATGGTAGATTGTAAAATTAAATAAATCTACAATTGAATTTTATTTACCTTATGAAGATGTTCAAAACGCGTTAAAGGGAAGTGCGCAAAACCCCTTTATACGTACAAAGGATGAATGGGTAGTGGGTAACAATGAGTGTAAATTAAATAAGGCACAAAAAAGGATGCTTAAGGATAAAGAAATATATAATCATTTCAATTTAGAAAATATTCCCAGTTCCATCAAAACGGAGCTAAACAAGATAGTGCATGACATCGATGACTAATACTTTAACACCAAACAGAAAGGGGCTATGAATATATAGGGTCTATAATTTACAAATAGACCCTCGAAAACATTGTTAAAATAACCCTCAATATCTATAATGTAGATATTGGGGGTTATTTGTTTTAATATTAAAGAAATAGCTTCTTTTATTCGTTATTTTTTCGATACCTTTTAGAACGATTTTGACCAGGAAATAAACGATCATGCGATCCGACTCGAATGCCAATTAAGACTAGTTCATCTTTATCAATCGTATAAACCACCAGGACATCGTTAGTTTCGCTTGGTGTTTTGTTTTTCGGGGTATCTTCGTAAGTGATAAAGGATGGCATTGAATACGTCATAAAGATCATAACGACGCGGTCTTGTATGCTTGCGGAAGTTTTCTAAATCAGGTTGTATTAACGCAAATTGCGCTCGAGAAATATTGCTTGGATAATCTGGCATGACAAACTCCTCAGTCGGTTTTCCACAATTCTACCAGATTCAGCAGATACTAGACAGGTTCTAAGAGGCATTTCACCATACTAACAAGAAAACCAAAAATTCCCAGATCATTAATTTAACATATCGTATCAAACCACGCCTGGAATATTATCTAGGCGTTTTTTTAATGTCATGGTATTTTCTGGCAGAAAGGTTGCATTATTGTAACTACAGTTGTAAACTAATAAGTGTTAAGAGGCTACAAACGTAAACTTAGAATTCAATTAATGGAGGAAGCCAATTGAAGGATGCAAAGAATGTAACCATCACCGATTCTGAATGGATGGTTATGAGAGCAATTTGGACAATGGGACATGCGACTAGTCGTGAACTAATCGATGCTATGAACGAATTAGAAGGCTGGTCAGCTTCAACAACCAAAACGCTACTTCACAGGTTGATTCAAAAACAGGCGGTTGCGCAGCATGGCGGCAGTCGACCATTCACGTATAAGCCGGTTGTTGGCGAGAAGGAATCAATGGCGGCAGCGGCAGATGATTTGTTTGACCATATGTGTGCGATGCGGGCTGGTTCAACAATTGCCGGCGTTATTCAGTCAAGGGAACTCTCACGGGCGGATATTGCGAACTTACAGGCGATTCTAGCTGAAAAGGCCAAAACAGCGCCCGAGGAAGTTCAGTGTAACTGCTTGCCAGGTGATCAAACGTGTTAAGACTGTGGTGTTCTGTTTACTTTTAGGATTGCTGCACAAAAATCCAGAATCTGGGATTTCTGATGGCGGAAACTTATGAATTTTTGTCGTAATTCTCATTCATATAGTGGCATGGTGCTCCGCAAAGCAGAAGCCTAAATATAAGAACCTGGTGGAAAAATCCCGAGCCCGGGGATTTCCACACAAGGAACTTATATTCCGGCTTCTAACCGCTTTGCTACGCACACTTATTTTTAGGGGGTCGATAATCATGGCAAATAAAGAGGACCATATGAACATGAAAAACATGAGTGCTAAGAATATGGAAAATAATGAATCAAATATGAGTCATATGGATCATGATGACATGAAAATGGATCACGATATGACCGAAACGGATCATAATCAAATGAACATGGACCACGATATGGCCGAAATGGATCATGGTCAAATGAACATGGATCACGAAACTATGAATATGAGTGGGATGAATCACGGTGATATGGATATGGCTGGGACCGACATGATGATGCACGGTGGCTCAATGATGCATATGGGGAATTTGAAAGTTAAATTTTGGGTCTCCGTTGTCTTAGCGATTCCAGTTTTACTGTTAGCACCAATCATGGGTTTAAACGTTTCCATCCTTAGTTTCAGTTCACCGCTAATTGTTGGCATTATCATCGTTTTGTTTGATACAGCACTTTACTTTTATGGCGGAATGCCATTTTTAAAGGGGGCTAAATCGGAAATTCAGGATAAATCTCCTGAAATGATGACGCTAGTAACCCTTGGAATTTCCGTTTCGTATTTCTACAGTTTGTACGCATTTATTGCCAACAACTTCTTGAACCCGGCAAATCATGTAATGGATTTTTCGTTCGAACTTGCAACCCTGATTTTAATTATGCTTCTAGGACACTGGATTGAAATGAATGCATTGATGGGGGCTGGGGATGCCTTACAAAAGATGGCGGCCCTGTTGCCTAAGACGGCCCATCTAGTTACAGATAATGGTGAAACAAAAGAAGTGCCAGTATCTGATTTAAAAATTGGTCAAGCTTTCCAAGTGCGTTCAGGTGAGAGTATTCCAGCCGATGGTGTTATTACGGCTGGGGAGTCGACCGTGAATGAAGCACTGGTAACCGGTGAATCTGCTGCCGTTACCAAGAACGTTGGCGATAAGGTCATTGGTGGTGCAACTAACAATAACGGGACGCTAACGGTTAAAATTAGTGGTACTGGTGACTCCGGCTATCTTTCTCAAGTAATGAAAATGGTTCAAAATGCCCAGCAAGCTAAATCTAAAGCAGAAGATAAAGCTGATTTAGTTGCCAAGTATCTATTTTACGCGGCATTTGGTGTTGGGATTATTGCTTTCTTTGCCTGGTTACCCCAGGGATTGGCGACTGCAATGACGATCATGGTGACCGTCTTCGTGATTGCTTGCCCGCATGCATTAGGATTAGCGATTCCATTAGTGGTTTCTCGTTCTACTACGATTGGCGCTCAAAATGGGCTATTAGTTCGAAATCGCCAAGCCATTGAAGCAAGTCAACATGTTAGCCACGTTCTCTTGGATAAAACTGGCACGTTAACAGAAGGTAAATTTACGGTGAATGCATTGATTCCAAATGATGGGATTGACGAAACAACGTTATTAAGCCGACTGGCCGCCCTTGAAAATAATTCGACTCATCCGCTGGCCCAAGCAATCATTACTGAAGCCCAAGCGAAGGACATTGAAGTCGTTGCGGCTGAAAAGTCTCAAAATATTCCGGGCGTTGGTATTTCCGGTAATGTTGATGGCACTGACTATACGATTGTTAATGGTAACTATTTAACGAAGCAAGGGATCAGGTTTGACGAGGCCGCTGCTGATAAATGGGCTGCTAAGGGTAATTCCGTCAGCTTCCTATTGCAGGGCACCCAAGTTCAAGGAATGGTTGCTGAAGGCGACACCATCAAAGCGGGTGCTAAGGAATTAATTAGTGGTCTTCAGAGGCGAGGAATTACCCCCGTAATGCTCACTGGCGATAATCCAAAAGCCGCGGAACACGTTGCTAACTTACTGGGATTGACTGAATTCCATGCAGGCCTATTACCAGATGATAAACAAAAGATTATTGCTGATTATCAAGCAAAGGGCAATCACGTCATCATGGTTGGTGACGGCGTAAATGACGCACCAAGTCTTGCCGCGGCCGATATTGGAATTGCAATTGGCGCCGGAACCGATGTTGCCATTGATTCCGCTGATGTTGTGTTGGTTAAATCAGAACCCAGCGATATTTTACATTTTCTTGATTTGGCTAAAATCACAAATCGGAAAATGGTTCAAAATCTCTGGTGGGGAGCAGGCTACAATATTGTCGCAATTCCACTCGCTGCCGGTGTGTTGTCATTTATTGGAATCATTCTAGACCCAGCCGTTGGTGCTGTGGTCATGGCGATGTCGACAATTATCGTGGCAATTAATGCGATGGGATTGACTGGTGAAAAGATTAAAAACGTGTAATTAAGTGATGACAAAAAGAGGAGAAAGATCAGCTGGTAGTCTGGTCTTTCTCCTCTTTATGATCATCATGTTAATTACTTATCTGGTTGCTCAGTTAATTTCGCCAATTTTTGATGCAGCCTAATGTCATATTGCCTGGTAATTGGCATTAACACCGCGACCACCCCGCAAATGGCAGCACCGATTCCTGCAATCACAAATAGGCGTTCAATGCCAATCACATCAGCTAGGGGACCGGCAAAAATTAAGCCAATTGGTCCAGCCAGATTCAACAAAGAATTCAAAACGCCTAGAATCTGCCCTAACTCTTCTGCTGGATAACTTTGTTGAATCATTGCCATTAAAAGCGTTGTAAAAAATGGGGTCGCAATTCCTTCAATGATGTTTAAAGCTGCGAACCATAAAAATCCGGTTTGGTTACCTGGCAAAATGCCGCTAATACCGGTTGGAATGCCAACCAGGAAAAACGCGATGATTACGGGCTTCATCCGGTCCTGCCACTTACCAAAGAGGCCAATGATAGTGCCGCCGATTAGCATGCCAGTTGAATAAATGGCTTCAATTAAGCCAGCCTGACTAACGGTTCCCTGAAAGTATTTCATGGTCATGAGTGGATACATGCTGGCAGCAGGCATGTAGGTTAGTGTGAAGACGGCGCCGATCAACGTAATGTACCACAAGCCCTTGTTGTTCGTAAGTTGTTTGATCCCCAAGCGGGTGTTGTGGAGCACATGCATTGGCTGATCAATTTTTTCATTGTTAGGAATTTGAACCCACGTTAAAATACAAATCCCAATGATGGCCCCAAGTACGTCTAACAGAATCAAGTACTCGATGGGGATAAACGCAAATAAAAACGCGCCCAGTGCTGGGGCAATAATCATATTCGCGGATTGCACCATTCCCAGTTGGCCGTTCATACGGGTAATTTCTTTGTCTGGCACCATTGTGGGCATTACCGATTGAATCGTTGGCATCTGGAAGGTTTGCGCACAAGACCGCATCAGTAATGAAATAAAAATGAGCCAAAGTGGAAATACATGAAAGACCGTTCCGGATACGGAAAGAATAATAGCGAAACAGGCAGCAAAAACGTCCGGGAAAATTAGGAGGCCTTTTTTGTTCCACCGATCAACCATAGGACCAACAAACGGACTAAGAATCACCATTGGCAGCATTCCTAAAATAGTAGCAATGCTCAATACCGTTGCTGAACCGGTTTTCTTGGTCAAATACCAAATAGTGGCTGCCTTCTTGATTATCAAATAATTTTTCACCACTTCTATAAGCGGCGCTGGCAATGGCACTGCATCCTTTACCAGCACTAATTATAAAATTGCCCCTAAAAAGCATTGAAAGAATAACCCCTAATATCTATAATGTAGATTTTGGGGGCTATTTGTTTTTATATGGTACAAATGACTTCTTTTATTCGTCATTTTTTCGATACCTTTTGGAACGATTTTGACCAGGAAATAAACGATCATGCGATCCGACTCGAATGCCAATTAAGACTAGTTCATCTTTATCAATCGTATAAACCACCAGGACATCGTTAGTTTCGCTTGGTATTTTGTTTTTCGGGGTATCTCGTAAGTGAAATTCATTATACCCGCTCATTCGCCGATTAAGTTCATGATCCTCAAATTCTGGTGGTAATTGTTGTTGCTCAAGCAACAGGTCAATGGCTGCTCGAACTTCATCAATAATAGATTTGTCTAAACTGGCTAACCGTTTTAGATCAGCATTAAAGGTTGCACGTGGTTTAAATCTTAGTTTTTTCATTATTTAAACTGACCCCAATAATCATCATCTGGTTCAACAATTTCATCGTCAGGTAAGACATGGCGTTTAATTAACTGATCACGTGCAATTGCATATTCTAACGAACCTTCTTTCGCTTTTAATGCTCTTTCTAGCCAGTCCATTTTTTCTTGTGAAACGATGGCTACTGCGCGACTATTTGAACGAGCAATATAAACGGTTTCGTCTTCGTCATTAACTTGATCTAAATATTTTTTTAGGTTAGCGCGAAAATCGCTCTGTGTTAGTGCTAATGTCATATTTACCACCCTTTCATTGTACTTAATATTGTACTTTAATTTGTACTAAAAATCAATTTTTTAAGGAGCTAAAACTATGCAACAAGTTGTCTTACCCATCAAAGATTCAAATGTTCTCAAGGAGGTTCAAGATACCTTACTCAACAACTTTAAAGCTGGCCGGCGTAACTATACAGTTTTTCAAGTTGGCAAAGCGACACTGTTACGAGTGAGCGACGTTATGAAGCTTCGTTGGACAGATGTCTTTAACGAAAACGGCGCCGTGCGTCAGAATGCGTTTATCCACGACCAAAAGACCGGTAAAGCTAACCTGCTCTACTTAAAACCCGTGCAAACTGATTTATTAGCCTATCAAGCTTGGTTGCAAGAAAACCATTTGGTTTCTGACTGGTTGTTTCCCTCGATTCAGCACCCAGAACGACATATCACGGAAAAACAGTTCTACAAAATCATGAGCAAGGTTGGCGATCTTTTAGGAATTAATTATCTAGGAACCCATACGATGCGTAAAACCGGGGCTTATCGCGTTTACACGCAATCAAATTATAATATTGGCTTAGTCATGAATTTGCTCAATCATTCCAGTGAAGCAATGACTTTAGCTTATTTAGGCTTAGACCAGGCTAGTACTGAAACGATGCTGGATAAAATTGATTTTGGTTAGGAGGCTGGCTTTATGGATTTAGATTTTAAATCAAACAAGTATGATCTTTTTGATGATTGGCATCAAAACAAGACTAAACAAGCCTTTACACAAAAGTTGCAACAGCAAGCTCAAATTGAAAAAACACACCTGCCAAAATTATTGTCGCGTGAAGATTTAAAAATTCGTTGGCAGATGAACTCTCGTCAAAGTGTTCATCAAGTTGCTAGTAAGCCTGATTTTCCGCAACCCGTTTTTGCTTTTAATCATGGTAAGACGCCACTTTACTTAGCAACTGAAATTCAAATTTTCGAAATTAATCACCCTTGGGTAATAACTCCCGGTTCTCGTCTTGCTTATAGTCATTGGATCCTTCGTAATGTGATTGATTAATCTTGAGATTTGGCTCTAGGATTTTTATCGTTGGCGCTAGCCTTCTAATACAAATAATCCCCATCAAAATGGGGATTAAATCTACCCTTGACAATTGTCAAGGGTGTAAGTGCACATTTACCTCGTTTCACTCGGTCTGCTGATAACCATAAAATCAATTTCTGCTGTTGTTGAATTGACTGTATTTTTAATACAATTTATGTTTGCACTTAACTAAGATTTTTATGTTTTAAATACTTAAAAATTGTTGCAGATCCCGCTACTTTCAACCAAAATTTTTTAATTGCTTATGCAGATTATCTGCATAAGCCTGGCAACAAAATTTAAATAAGTAACTGTAAGAACTGCGTATCTAAACTGAAATCATTATTTTAATGTTAGGGGTAATTAAGATGGACGAAAAGAAAGTATTAAAGCCAATTGATGAAATGCTTGCTGATCCTTGGCAAGTTGATATTCAAGAATTGTTTGAAGCTTCTGTCAATGAACCTGACGAGATTAAAAAGAATTTGTATGATTCCTTATACACTTATATTTTGCAAAAAAGACAAGAAGATATTATTAATCGTCCTGGCTTCGTTATTTAGCCCTCTAAGAGCCTGCTGAGGGATTTTTGTTTTGCTTTGGTATAAATGTATATGAATAGTCTTAAAATTGCTAGAAACGAAAAATAAGGCCCTAAAAAACGAACATAGCAGCTAAGTTCTTGTTAAGATTCAGAAAAACTAACTGTTTGCTGTCAATGGTAGCGGACGAGCGTAGCGTGGGAGCATAAGGAATTGACAGTTCTAAACCAGTCTTAACACTGAAATGGCGAAAGCCAAAGTTTCTACAAAAACTTTGGCTTTCCTGCCTAACGGCGAGTGAAAAAGCGGTTAAGCTGGCTCAGCTTGGACGGGGGTCGGGGCGTCAGCGCCCGATTAAATGTGGCTTGCCACTCCTTTGTAGGCAACGAACGAAGTGAGGCGCAAAGAGCGTAGCGAATGAAGTTTAATGTGAGCCTGTTTTTGGGCTCACTCCTTTGTATTTTTGTTTTAGATTTTGATCTTGTACAGTGGTGCCTCTTTTAAACCTCTTTTATAAACCTCTTTTAAACCTCTTTTAGACCCCTCTTGAGCCTTACTCTACCAAGACATACAGAAGTTTATCAACGAGGTTTTGTCTGTTTATCAACGAGGTTTTGTCTGTTTATCAACGAGGTTTTGTCTGTTTATCAACGAGGTTTTGTCTGTTTATCAACGAGGTTTTTAATAGTGATCGTTGATAAACAATCGTTGATTTTATATAATAGTTGTGGAGGTGTAATTATGAGCAATGAACTTATAAAATATGATCCAGAACTTAATACTATTCCCTTACGTAAATTCACCCCTATTGAAATGAATCTATTTTTTTCAATTATTTCTCGTATGCGTGATAAAGGGGATCAAACAGTTAGATTTTCTTTTGAACAACTTAAAGACTTGAGCAACTATAAACCAACTGCAAATAATCGCTTTGAAGATGATATTCAAAGAACTTATGAAAAACTAATGGGACTTCATTTTGGAAGACGTAGCAAATCTGGATTAAATAGAGAGATGTTTGTTATGTTTACTAAATTCAGCATTGTTGGTGAAGCTGATTCCCCTTATATAGATGTTGAAGTATATAAAGATGCTTTGCCACTTCTTAATAATTTAGATACATGGGTTAGATATGCTTTAGCGGAATTTAGAGATCTTAGAAGCAGTTACGCCAAAACTGCCTTTAGATTGTTAAAGGGTTTTAGAACAACAGGTTATGCTTTTTTATCAAAAGAAGACTTTTTTGAATTACTTGATATTCCTAAAAGCTATTGGACAAAGTCAGGAGATATTGATAGGTATGTTATAAAGCCCATCAAAGAAGAGTTAACACCATTATTTAGAGGCCTAGCTATTAGAAAGAAATATGGCAAGGGACGTGGAAAACCAGTAATAGGGTATTCATTTACCTGGAAACCAGAAAAGAAAGGCGCTAATGACTTCTCACAAGGTAAATTACAAGATGAACGACAAAAACTTTTCAATATTCAGCATAATAGTGAACTAACAGAACAGGAAAAATGGCGCGCTACTGATAAAGTTAAAGGATTACCACTAGGATCCACTGAAAAACAAGCATTGGCTGATAAACAGGCTGAACATGATAAAAAAATAAGAGATCAAGCAAGACAAGAAGCACTTGCTGAACTCCGAAAGGGGTTTGGAAATAATGCCTAAAACAATTAGAGAACTTGCTGATGAGT
The DNA here is from genome assembly GCF_008033155.1 of Secundilactobacillus malefermentans. Lineage (NCBI taxonomy): Bacteria > Bacillati > Bacillota > Bacilli > Lactobacillales > Lactobacillaceae > Secundilactobacillus > Secundilactobacillus malefermentans. The sequence continues at coordinate 1,600 of NZ_CP042373.1, read as the reverse complement.
TTGGTGTATCAAAACAAGCCATTAGGGAAAAAACTAGATGCAAACTTTAGTTGTTGTTAATTCGGGATATTTACTGTTAAAGCAACATTCATTGGTGGCAACAACCAGAACCAAATCAATTATAGTTTAGCTTGAAGATTGATACCTAAAGAAAACCAATCGACAAGCAAAACTTAAACTTGGTTGTCGATTGGTTTTCTTGTCGTTTTTAACTTATAATTTAAGGCGGATTAATTAGGCGGTGAAACTATTGGGCAAGACTATTCGACAACTTTCAGAAGAATTGAAATTATCAAAACAAGCTATTAATCAACGTATTAATAGTATTAATGGCTTTCGAAGCAAACACACTTATAAAGTCAAAAACCATCTAGAAATAGACAACCAAGGCGTTAAAATGCTTGCTAATTTCGACAAGCAAAAACGACAAGAACGACAAACAAATCGGCAAGCTGAAAACGACAAGGACAAAAATATTGATCATATCTTGCTAAAACAACTTGATGTTAAAGATCAACAAATTGCAAATTTACAACAGGCCTTAGATCAGCAACAAAAATTACAGATAGCAACGGTTTCAGAAAACCATCGATTAAAAGAGCACGTTCGTAAATTGAGTGGCTTGCTTGACTCTTCTAGTGCAACTCAACAGCAAAAATCAAACGACAAGGACGATGTCTTGTCGAATAATGTCAATACCCGTCACAGCAAGGATAAAAACGACAAGCAAAATGAAAATAGAGTTGCTGAATATAATAATAGGCAAAAAAAAGTATCTAAAAACAAGGTCAATAATAGTTGGTGGCGTTTTTGGTAGTATTTCTACTCCTTTCATCAAGCAATCAGGAATCTAACCCAGAAATAGTTGACAAAGAGCCCATTTTCCTACCGCCTTGGATAGTTATAAGAAGCAAAAAAATTCTCATACTATTTGGCTGACAGTGGTAATTTAAAGATGATAAAAGTCGATACAGCGTAAATAATTAAAATCGGAATCAGTAACATTCCATAGGTGATGGGCCACGTCAAAATGGTCATTAAGGCAGTGCCAACTGTATTTAAAATTACTAACGTTTTCCTGGTTAGTTTAAATGAATGCCACATTAAAAACCACCAGTAGACCAATGAAATAAGTAGCGCAAAGCTTCCCAATTCAGCTAATGACAATTTTTATTTATCTCCTATAAATTGTTTTTGTAATATATTAAAGCTTGCAAAAATTAAATTAACGATCATACTCCAAGGGTGGATAAGGAGCTAGAGTATCTTTAACACCCTCCCGATGATCATAGATACTTAGGGACACCCTTTTATCCTGCCAAGACATATTATAAATATATTGATAGGTATGGTGTTGGTGGCGAATTGAAACATCTTCCTCCCATTGTCCCATATTGACCCAATTAAAAACTATTTTCTGATTTTTAATGCTATTTTTTGGAATCTTTTGGGCAACCATGTACGTTCGAACGGCTCCAGTAAAATAAGTGCGATGTTGCCAATAAATGGCTAGCCAAACTATTAAAAAGAACCCTAGTAATAAAGCTATTACGTACCCAATCTTTTTAAGCATAACTAATCCACACCTCTTTTTCATTTT
>NZ_CP042372.1:0-49081 GCF_008033155.1 Secundilactobacillus malefermentans | reverse complement strand
CATCAACTATGAAATTATTGATGAATGTACTGCTATTCTATTAGAACGTGCTTGGTGTTTAGCAGAAGACACAGGTAAAATTACGGGTTAATAAATATGTGAAATGGGATGTTGCTATGATTAAAACCATTATAACTGGTATTGTGCTATACGCCTCCACCGCGATTGATTTATTAGTTATTCTGATGTTATTATTTTCAAAATATCGGTCAACAAAACATAAGCAACAAATTTATATTGGTCAATTTTTAGGTTCATACACATTGATAGCAATCAGTCTTTTTTTTGCGTTAGTACTTCACTATGTGCCTGCTAAGTGGATTCTTGGATTTTTAGGTTTAATACCGATTGGCTTTGGGATTAAATATATCCTGAGTGACGAAGATGAAGCCGCTGAGGTTGATGAAAAAATCGAACAGCGAAAAGACAAAAATTTGATCGCAACGGTTGCTTTAATCACCGTTGCATCTTGTGGCTCTGATAACATTGGACTTTTTGTGCCTTACTTTGTATCGTTAACAATCGAACAACTAATAACGACGTTTATTGTTTTTACATTCTGTATCTTCATACTTGTCTATTTGGGTGATAAATTTTCGCGTGTGAAGATTGTTAAGAAATTGTTAGATAAATTTGGTAATTGGATTATGGCAATTATTTATATTGGATTAGGCATGATGATTATTTTAGAGAGTGACACAATTTCACATCTTATTAAAATACTTTTTTGAAAAAATAGGATATCTTTTTTGTTTATATAGAGGTGTTATAGTGGCATCAGAGAATTGGTTACTTGCAAAAAAATTGTTTCGAATTACGGGTGTGGATTCTACGTAAAGTCAAGTATATTAGGACTCTAAAGTTTTAAGGGGCGGTGGCTGTCTTTTCCCTTGAGAGGTGAGGCCCATGGGAACATGGAATAATCTTCAGAAAGGTTTCACAGTCAATGAGCGTCTTCCAGACACTCTCGTTGATGTTGCTGTTTGCAATGTTTATTTTGGCGTTGCTAACATACATCGACAAAAGGAACAAATAAAAAAGCCGCCCTGCGTAACTTTGGTCGGTTACAGGGCGACAATGTAGTTTTGTAATCTAGGCCACCGCCTTTAAAGCGGCTTGTATGGGAAGTCCTGTTCCAGCGGGGCTTCCTTTTTCTGTCTTTATTATAGCATGCCCTTTAAAAACTGGCTAACGTTTCAGACTTTGATCAGATTCAGGATCAGGTTGTTTGATTTTCGGATTCTGTTTAGCAAATGCTTGTAGCTGCTTTTGCGTTCGATCACTAATTTCCTGGTGCACATCGGTTAATTGATTTTTTAATTCTGATTTTTGTTGTGGATTAGTTGATTGCTTAACTTGCAGTTGCAAGCCTTGATAGGACTTATTAAGATCCTGGGCTGATAGCTTTTTTAAATCATGCTCAGGCTCTTTTTGTGCTTCTTGTAAGCCTAATTGTTTGGTTAACCCGTCACTAAGCTCAATCACTTTGTTGCTAACTTGCTGGATTTCACTTAAAGCACTATGGATCACGGCTTTATCTTTCGCCCAGGTAGCCACATAACCGAGTGAATATTTACTGGTATCAACGCCAATGTTTTGCATGGCGACATACGCAACCGCCTCGGCCTGGGTTTCCTGATAGGCTCGTGGCCGATCTTTAAAGGCTGATTTTAAGCCGTGTAGCTGGCTATGTGCATATTCGTGATATAAAGTCTTTAGTTTCAAAGCATTGTCGGGCTCATCGCCACCAATAACGATTTCATTAGTGCTAGGTTGAAAATACCCCTTAGCCCCATTTAGCGTCGCTAAAGGCACTTCACTGACTTTAAGGTCGGGTTGCTGGTTTAAATAATCTTTGAACGCGTTATACAAGCTCGTTACATTCTGATGATCAGCCAAGTTTTCTTTGACAAAATCTTTAGCACTTAACACTGGTTCACCGCTAGTTTGTGACACGTCAAAGACTGGTAGATAACGATAACCGACAATAGCCCGATCATCGGTGGTATCAAGGCGCTTTTGCTCGGCTGGTGTTAGCTTCTTAATAATTGGGGCCGCAATCCGAATCGCTTTTGCGCCCCGGTTGACGGTGCGGTTAAAAGCCGTCTGCCATTGCTTAAAACCGGCGACTTGAGTGGCTTGAGGATTTTGCGCATAAATTAAATCAATGTTTCTGACGCTATAATGATGAAATTTAGCCAGGGTATTGAGGTACCTTTTAAATTGGTCACTATCGGTTAATTTTAGGATTTGTTGTTCAGCCTGGGCGACTAATTGTGATTTCCAGGCTTTAACATCTGCTTTACTTGGCATTTTTTAACCCTCCTCATCTTCAAAAATATCATTCAATGTTGGCAATGATCTTATTTGAATCGGGGTCGTGCCATAAAGGGCAACGTAGCCATCGGCTAATTTTTGCCAGGCCACTTGATAATAGGCCCCGTTACCAGTAATTTCTTTTAAATACTTGTAGGTTCCTTTAGTCTGCAAAACCGGTAATTCACTCCCAATGACTGTTAATTCGTTATCCATTTCATGATCTCCTTTGCTTTGCTAATCTCACCCGTTGTTTAGGTTTGCTTTGGGGGTTGTCAAAGTGAACCTAAACAACGGGTTCACCAACCGGAACAACGTGAAGGGCGGTAGGCAGGTTCTAATCAAAATCAAAACTTAATTTATGGCCCTCAAGCTTTAACTTGGCGTCAAACGACTTTCCTTTTTTACTCTTGAAACCCTTTAATTTGCTGGTTTCTCCCTTGGTGACCAACGCTTTAATGGCGGTCTTACCGAGGGCCTTACTGCTCCATTTCTTGGGCAGGGTAAAGTCTTCGCCTTGCGTAGGCTTTACAATGTAAAACTTTTGTTTATTTAACACGGTGGCTTGCGGTGTTTCTAAGAATACTTCGGCGGCTTTTTGGGCTTGCTGTTGGTGATTGATTTGTTGCTTAATGGCTGAATTGCCGGTTAATTGTGTGGGGACATCAGCAATTAACTTCGCCACAAACTTCTTAATCTGGCTCAAAAAGTTATCTGGGGTGCGTTCTTCGGTACTGATTTGCTGTAATGCTTGCTCCCATTTAGCCGTCATCTCTGGGCTAGTTAGCAAGGGTTCGAGTTCAACCGCTTTACATAAAGTAATTCCGGCTTCACTGACGTGGAGCTTGTTCTTTTCAGTGACGAGATAGCCGCGTTTCTTTAACACTTCCAGCACATTGGCCCGGGTTGCACTTGTCCCAATGCCTTGCACATCTTTAAGAATCGCTTGGGCTTCTTCATCATCAAGCGTTTTGCCGGCGGTCTTCATGGCCGTAATCAGGGTACCTTCGGTAAAGGGTACCGGTGGTGTCGTTTCTTTTTGCGGTGTTTGCAGATTTGCTTGGACTTGATCGCCTTGGTGAACGAGCGGTAAAGTTGCTGCTGCTTGCTGGTCGGCTGTGTGATCATCAAATAATGCTTGCCAACCTTGCTTCGTTGGGACCTTACCCGTTGCTTTAAAATTGGCGCCACCAACTTGGGTGATAATGGTGGTTTCCTCGTACTCATACGGATCAGCAAACATCGCTAACGTCGTTCTTAAAACCAAGTCATAGACCTGTTGCTGTAATTTAGGTAAGGCCGCTAATTGATTTTTCGTCGGCACAACTTTAGTCATGATAATAGCGTAGTGTTCTTCAACCTTTTTCCCATTGACGTAACGTTTATTCGGGGTGGTATTGGTTAAAGCGACTTGCTTAGAGACTAACCCCAGATACTTCGTCAGATTAGCCACTAAATACTCAAATTCTTCATCAGTGATATAAGCACAATCGGTTCGGGGATAGCTAAGGAACTTGGCTTCGTACAAACTCTGAATGGCCGCTAAGGTTTGGCTGGCACTGGCATGATACCGTTTATTCATCGCACTTTGCAGACTGGATAGCGAGAATAGTTGGGGACTAGCACGCTTTTTACCTTGTTTTTGGACGTTCTTGATTAAACCGTCCTGTGAGCCTTTCTGAACGTGTTTAGCTTGCATGAATGTCATTAGCCCTACTTCGTCTTTAAACCGCTGATAGGGGTCTAATTTCGCGGCGAATTTTTGCTGATTGGCTAAAATTTCCGCATTTAGTTCAAAATAGGGTTCCGGCTTAAAGTTTTTGATTGCCTGGTCTCTTCGATAAACCATATACAAGGTTGGCGTCTGCACGCGACCAATTGAGTACACCCCGCGCACCCCTTTTTGTCTTAACAACAAAGTATATAAAGGACTGCCATTCATACCAATTAACCAGTCACTAATTTGACGGGTTTGGGCTTCTTTATAAGCCAAATAGTCTTTGTGCCAATCACCAAGATTTTTAAAGCCGGTAATAATGGCGTCTTTTTCCAAGCTATTCAACCATAGCCGTTTAATGGTCTTCTTTTAACGTCAATCTGGGCTTGGCTCATGATTGACCAGGCAATATTGAGCCTTCCCGACCACTATCGGTGGCAACAATAATGGTATCGGCCTTCGTTAACAGGTCTTTAACGATCTTGAATTGCGTTCTTTTGCTAGCTGACACCACAAACTTGTATTTATCGGGGAAAATCGGTAAATTAGATAAGGCCCATTGCTGATATTTCTGATCATATTTATCCGGTGTGGCTAGTTCAACTAAATGTCCGAGACCATACGTCACAAGCGTATTTTCGGGCAAAACAGGGTCACTAACCGTATAGTAACCCTGTTTTTTTGTGCTCTTTTGAAAGGCTTGAACGTATGAACGGGCTTGACTAGGTTTTTCAGCTAAGATAACAGTGGTCATGTTCGTTCACTCCTTATGATTCAGCTTTTGTTCTAATTCTGTTTTGCCTTGTTCAGCCGCTTTTAACCAGGTTTAACGGTGCATTTTTTATTCCGATTACAAGTGCATGCCCCCATCTTCATGCCGATTTCGAGTTTGGTGTTGCCGTTGCTTTTTCGCCATTTCCCACTCAGTCTCTTTTAAACCTTGCGCCTGTCTTTGTCGTTGGTAATCTTCATCACGAGCATATAGAACAGTCATGATCGCGTCACTAAAGGCCGTCTTTAAGTAGTAGTTTGGACTAACTGGCTTATAATTTAACGGTTGATAATGTGCCAGCTGGGATTTTCGATATTGATCGTCCTTAGCTTGTTGCTCTTTTAACTGTTTTTGGATTTTCTCAATCTGACTGTTCTTAATCGTTGGATCGACTTTACATTCACCCAAAAAGAGTTGTTTAGTGCCGTCATGCTTTAAAACCCGTTGTAAGTGATGATTCTCTAACTGATCTAAGCTAAGCTGTCCCGATAAATAAGCTAACCCTAATTGATGTTCTTGGGTACTGAAAACCCTCGGTGGGTTTTCTTGCCATTGTGCCATTGTTTCGACTTTTAATGGCTTTAAAGTTGGATCATAGTACATCACGGCTGTATAGGCCTGTTCTTGTCTAACTAGTGAAAGATCATCTAAATCACCATTAGGAAAGGCTCTTTTCAATACTTCATGGTATTGCGTTTGAATGACTTGCTTAACTGCTATGATTGTCCGTAGGTCTTTGACTGCTCTCGTAATCGTTTGCTGTTCTGCTGGTGAATACTTTTCTAGTAGTCCTTTATCGACGTGTTCTAGGCTTTCTAAGCTATCAGAGTGGATCATTAGCGTATATTTCAGATCAATTTTGGCCTCTTTTTCTTGTTGCATTAATAACTTAAAACCAACGTATGGCCGCTTGGTAAAGGTCAATAATTGCTGGGTCAATAAATCATCACGAATATTCATTAAACGTTCGTTTAATTCACTGCCTTTGAAAACTGTTTGCTCGCTTTCGGTTTCCTTAATTAATTCTCGTCTTTCAGCTTGCGTGGTCTGTTCAAAATTAAGCTCTGGATAAAGTTTTTTCGTGGTACGATCGACCACTTTGTTTAAGAGTTCATCTGCCTTTTTTAATGAGCTTTCTTGTTGGTTAATTGTCAATAATTGTTTAGTCACATCTTCACCAACTGCATGTTTAATTAAGGTGCTATTTTTCCAATTAAATAGCATGCGCCGTTTATCATCTAAACTCTCCAAACTGATATAAGTTTTCAGTTCATGGCTTAACTCATTGACCACCCGTTTTTCATTAAACGAGAAGTGTTCACTTAGGCTATCTAAGTGACCTCTATTGATTGCTTTTTCTTGGTTGTTTTTATAACTGGCTTTGGCTTTGCGATAGTTCTTTACTTGTTGGTTAAATTCTTTTCTTTCATACCGCTTACTATTAATTCCCTCGTGTTGGGTTGGTGTATCATCTATTCCCTGCTCAGTAAATGATTTTTCACTGATCCGATCGGGAATATTTTTTTGCTCTAAAACCTGATTGACACTAACTGCCCAATTATGACGCCATTCAATTATTTTTTCTTTCTTATTCCAATCGACCATCAGTATCTTTCTACTCTTAGGGTACTTGCTAGTTCCGGTATACATTTTATTGCCATTCTCATCTAAAATATATTGCTTTTTACTCTTGATTCCCCATGTTCCGTCTGGGTTAAATGGTCGGTTAGTTAACATCACATGTGCGTGCGGATTATCTTGGTGGTCGCGATGAATCGCTACATCAGCTACCATGCCTTGATCAACAAAATTTTCTTGCACGTATTTTGTCAATAATTCTTTCTGTTCATCTTCGCTTAGTTCAACTGGCAAAGCCACGTTAAACTCTTTCGCATACCGAGAATTTGCTCGCCGATCTTTTCTTTCTACTTCGTTCCATAATTTTTCTCGATCACTGGCCCATGCTGGTGCATTTTTAGGAGTTAAAATAAAACTCTCTGGTATGACTGACCGAGCATAGAAATAGTGGCGACCTTCTTGATCATCAAATAGCTTTTCACCACTTCGATAAGCGGCACTGGCAATCGCACTTCGTCCTTTCCCAGCACTAATATTACTAAAACTCATGTGGAATATTGCCATGTCAGTCACCGTCTTCCTTTGATTCTATGGGTTTTGACCTTGTTGTCGCCATCGGCGACTTCTAATACAGGATTTTGGCACGATTTACCCAACAAGTATTTAGTGGGGTGTAAGTGCGCATTGACCTCGTTTCACTCGGCTCTGATTCTCTTAACTTTAACTTAGTGTATGCCTTCCGCTTCGCTATTTCAAATTTTATACTTTGACTTAACGTTTCTTATATGATATAGTTCCGGTGATTATTTCTAATATGATTGGAGGGATCGTTATGTCTCAAAGTAACTTAGAAAAACAAGAAGCTAAATTAAAAGCCCTTAATCAAAAAATTAAGGACGAAAAAAATAAGATTGAACAACGGCTAGGTAAACAAATCATCAGTCAAGCCAATTTAGATTATGCTAATTTGTCTAACGATCAGATTAAGCTTTTAGCCAAGCAATTTTCTGAATTTTTAAAGGTAAAGTCCGTAGATCATTAGCCATACGAGATGGGGAAATTCCATGTCTAATCAATATGAAAAACTAGTCGAGCAGCAAGCGCGTTTAAAACAAAAAATTGAGCGGGAAGATTTTAAGTTACGGCAATCTAAATACTATGAAAATCGGCAAGCTCGCAAAGCCCGTTCTCGCCGATTAATTCAAAAAGGGGCTTTATTAGAAAAGTACTTTCAAGCTAATAACCTCTCGGTCGAACAAACCGAAGAACTTTTAAAAACATTTGCTGACTATGTTAACGCCCATAAACCGGATAAATTAAAAAACGATCAACCTAATAACTAGGCCGATCGTTTTTATTTTCAGGATTTTTTTTTGGCTTAATTTCTGGATTGTGTTTAGCAAAGTCTTTTAACTGTTTTTGAATTCTTTGTGTAAGCTCTGCTTTACTTTCTTTGTGCTTCCTTTTACTTGATCGCTGTTGAATTATCTTTTGACCCTTACCTCTTCTTTTTGATTTTAGGTCAAGCGTAAAATCTGAAATTTTATTTTGATCTAGCTTACTTAAATGACCGATTTCTTTAAAGTTTAAACCGGCTTTGGGAAAGCGATAAATATTACCAAGATCGACCCAGGAAGGTTTCTTCAACCCAGCGGATTGCCAATCTTGAATCGGATAATATTGTTGCTTGATATAAGCCGACTTCTTTTCATACTGACTAGTAATTTTAAAAGCCTCGACCGTCTGTTCTGATACCCGACGAATTAAAACTGGTCGAGACTTGCCACCGTTAGTTTCTACAAAACTAACGTATAGGCTGACTAAGTCATTAGTCCTCATCTGGATCGTTGAGCCAATCAGCGACCTCTTTAGCGTCTTTGAACTCGGTGACTGGTGTCCCTTCGGTCGCCTTTAAAAAGCGTAAATTAGCTCTTTCTTCTTCGTTTAAAGACGCATTAAAAGGTAAAGCACCATTAGCAACAATCCGCTTGTAAAACATGTTAATGGCCGTGGTTGGATTTAAGCCCAATTCGCTTAAAACTGCTTCGGTATCATCGGCCAAATCTTTATCAATCTTGACTTGGACCCGTTTCTTTTCATTAACTGCCATGATTGTCTCATCTCCTTTCTTTTGCTACTACCATTATACTACCTTTTGAGTATCTGATCAACGGATAAAACCCTGGCCTCAGACCACTTGCGGTTGGCATTGATCTAAAGGCTGAACTTTTGAGCTAGTTAGCCTGGTTAGCTCTGACACTTATTTAAAAGCCCCTGTTCTTCTGTTTAAGCCAGTTAAATATAGCTTAAGCATAAAGGGAAGGTGAGTAAGTCTCAAAACCGTTTAGAAAGGATTTTGCAGCCTTTTAGGACTAGTAGTACAACCCACTGTTGTCGTTGTCGGCCGGCTTTTCTTCTTCGGGGTGTTTGGCCGCGTATTCTCTAGCCGCTTGTTTATTCCACCAAATACCAAATAGATTTTGCATGGTGCCGTACAGGTAGTTTTCCACGTTCTTGATGTGCTTCTCATTGCTTCTTAGGGCGTTAAAGTAACGTCTCAAGGCTTTAGTCATTAAAAATTTAAGTTCTTCGTCGTCCAGTGGGATTATGACGCCAATATCTTTATGATCCTTCTCAACTCGGTACTTAGCATTTAAGATAATACCAACAAAGCGACGCATCTGTTGCGGGGTACGGCACCAAAAACTAAGCAGTATTCATCATGTTACAGCACCCAAGTAAAAGCTACAAAGATAAAAACATTCATCCTCAAAATATGTAACCTAGAAAAAAGGCCTCCAGTGTTAAACCGGGAGCCTTTTTTAGTATACCAATTTCTACTTCACATAAGGCGGCTTATCCCAAGTAAACCCTTCATGCCCTGATAAAACAACGATCCATTATTTGGCCTTTGTGAAATTTGACGGGAGAGGAGTGGTCTAGATGAAAAATCCCCAAAAAATCAGTAAACTCACTTTGTGAATTTAACCGCCTAAACTCCTAGACCATTGCGCCAATCGTGCCTGACACCAGTCCAAAAAATCCCGTTCTGAAATCGTTGGTGTTCCCGTCAATAACTTTTTTGTGATGGGCTCCTCACCTAAAGCCGTCTCAATTAACCCAACCACTAAATAATCTGTCTGTTTCGTAACCCAATTTTGTGGTTTCGCCCCAAAGACTTTCGCCAAACTAAAAGCTTGATCCCGAGTCATGGTAGTTAGACGTCCGGTAAAAGCAATCTCACAATCTCTTAAATCAAGCATTTTAAATCATCAACTTTCTTGATTCTAATGTTGGTTTTGACTTGACGGGTTATGGTTTTCCATTCAGTTTAGAGGGAGTGACGTTTTGAGCGCAGAATTGTTCCCTGGAAACAGCTATTTGGAATAACTGAACCAGAGTGCAATTCTACGCTAAGGTTTCCCCCTAGTTCGTCGGTCGTTAACGCCCGTCGCTTGTCTGTACAATTGCGGTATTGCTACCACCACTCATTATAAACCTACGTTTTCGGTTTAACCTACTAAAAAACGCCCTAGTAGGCGTTGGCAATACGTATTTATGTTTGTTCGATCACCAACTAATCAGTGGCACCAAGCCGAAGCTTCGTTTTACCACCCGCGCCGTTAATGGTCGCGCTCACCATTCACCACCCAGCCGTACAGATGACCTTGTTGTGGTATAGCCAGACTTATTGAAGTCGCCCTGGCAAACGTGTCCCCTTGGATTTAGACCCCAGCTTGTCCCCTAGGGCTTTAAAAATCACACCGGCCATGATATAATAGTCATTAAACTAGATGACTTTTTTGTGGCGCTCACCGATTCCCGTCGGTGGGTGTTTTTTTATGTTCTATTTTATGTAACCAATATTACTCGTTGTTTGGTGATAAATCAACATTTCTTTTTATGTATCCTTGTATCCTTGTATCCTTGTATATAAGTATCCTTGTATCTAAGTATCCTTGTATCCTTGTATCTAAGTATATTAGGATACTTGCAGTCAATCTTAATTTAACGGCTTTTGAGAAGAAATGTATCCTTGTATCCTTGTATCCAAGTATCTTTGTATGTTATCATCCTTGTATCCAAGTATCCTTGTATATTAGGATACTTAATTGGAGGTCAGTATAATGGGTGAAGTAATTACTTTTGGAAATTTTAAAGGTGGCACCGGTAAAACAACAAATGCCACGCTTGCATGCCTGGCACTAGCTCGTGCTAGTAAAAAAACGCTATTAATTGATTTCGATCCTCAAGCGAACGCTACAGATATTTACTTTAAAACCGCGGCTAATTTAGGCCACGATGATATTAAATTTAATCAAACCTTACTTGCATCAATCCAAGAAGAGGACTTATCAAGATCGTTGGTTACTTTGGATAAAAACATTGACTTTATTCCATCAAGCGCAGATTTTTCATTGTACCCACGGATTATGGAAAAAAAGTTTAAAAATAATTATAAAGATAGAGTTACATATTTTAGCAAGCTACTTGCTTCACTAAAAGAAAAATATGATTTTGTGGTATTTGATTTGCCACCGACTATTTCCTTAATTTCTGATAGCGCCTTATACGCTTCAGATTGGGTTCTGATTATCCTTCAAACTCAAGAGCACAGTCTTCAGGGTGCCGAATCGTTTCTAAAATATATACAGGAACAGGTAATCGATGAATACGAAGCACCTAGTTTGAATTTACTCGGTATACTTCCTGTGCTATTAAAGAATGGGGCGCCTGTTGATCACAGCACATTAGAAGTAGCAGAAGAAGAATTTGGGAAAGAAAACATGTTAAAAACCCTAATTCGTAATATGGAAAGAATCAAAAGATATTCAATCAGAGGTGTATTTCTAAAAGATCAGTTCGATAAAAAAATAATTAGATTATACGATTCTGTGGCACAAGAAATTATTGAAAGGGCGGATTAGCATGGTGGAACTTTTACACAATCCTAACTCAAATAAAAGCAAAATAATTCCTAGAAAATCGGCGCCCCAGCCCCAAAAAGAAATTTCCATATCTTCTCTAAACGAATCAAACAAAACGAAGTCTAAACAAATAGATGGTGTTACTTTTGATACTACGCTCAGAATTGACAATCATCTAAAAAACTTTATGAAAGCTATGGTAATTTTAGGGTATAGCTCAACTCAACAAAACGGATTAGCCCAATTACAAAAAAATTTTTTTGAATCGTTAACTGAGTCTGAACAAAATACGCTTACGACTCAAATACAGACTTTGGAAACCGGCGATGCTAACAAAGTAAAAAGTAAATAATCACGCGCTCTCAGATGACACGTTCAGCTTTTAGACGTATACTTGTCCGTTTAAATGAAGCAGAATGCACACAAAAAAGTCCTCTATTATGCGGAATAGAGGGCTTTTCTGAAATCAGTACATACAGGCTTTGCTTAGGAGCGTTGCTTGTGTCCATTTAGGACATACACAATCATATAACAATCAATCAATGCTGTCACTTAACTTACGCAAAAAAGCCACCCATACTACTCAAAAAATATTCACAACCTATCTAAACAACCGTTTCCAAAAGTTCTCTCTCGTCTCATTAGAGGGCTTTTCGTTTTGCTTGCTTATATTTGTATATGAATCATTGCTATCGTCCTTAGAATCGTTCTCACGGCTTTGTAGGGTGTTGCTTTTGATATTTTGTTCTGACTTTTGATTTTCAAGTAATTTCTGACTGGATAAATTTAATTGCTGTTGTTGGTCTAATAATTTTTGAAATTTGTTTATCTGTTGATCCTTTTCGTCAAGTTGGCGTCTAAGTATATTAACTAATTGATCGTTGCTTGACGTGCTTTTGTCTTGTCTATCCTTATTTGTATTGTTGGCATAATATTGATGTATAGCATTAACAACATCTTGGCTTAAAATATATCTATTATCGCTATCTTTTAAAGGCTTGTCTTTGTCGTCTAGTGAATCTATTATTTGATAAATTCTTGCTCTTGATATGTGTAAATCCTTTGAAATTTCTGCAATTGTTGTCAAATCTACCACCCTTTCAAGTATATGCTAAGTTATTGATACAATCATAGCACGCATTTGACAACCTATATACACGTATAAGCAAACAATGCACGAGAATGCGTTTATAGTACGTCTGAAAATAAAGTCACGAGATTGTCACGTTATAAAATCGAAATTTTATTAGATACACAAAAAAAACGCCACTCAATTAAGAATGACGTCTTTCTGATATATGTGCCAATACCAAATAAATAGAAGTTGATTATATTTTAACTTGATTAATCAAAACACGCAATGAATACGGGAAGTCCTTTACGGTCGTTAATACTCCTCTATTTTGATAATACAAAGTTGCAAGCTCGATAACAGAGAGCGTAAAATAACTTGTGTAAACGCATAAAAAGATTTCTAAATTGTATAGAACTAGGGAATGAACTTACCACAGAAATTATCGCTACGCTAGTCCAAAAACAAGATTTAGACGAAGTTTTTCGGCACCACCTCGAAATTGCGATTAACCAGCTGCTTCAAACCGAACTGGCAGCTTTTTTAGGCTATGAGCGCCACTCGTATGCTGAAATTAACACTAGAAATAACCGCAATGGCAGTTATGAACGCTCGTTTGATACGAAGTATGGTCAACTCAACTTAACCATTCCGCGGGATCGCAATGGTATTTTCCACAACCACATCTTGCCAGCCTACGGTCGGCACAGTGACATCTTGGAAACAACGGTTATTCAGCTATACACCAAGGGAATTACCACCACCGAAATCGCCTAACTCATTGAGAAAATGTACGGTGCTCATTACTCCAAAGCCACGGTTTCCAACACGACCAAAGTCGTTGATGAACAAGTTCAAGCTTTCCAGCAACGGCGACTGCCTTCGCAATATGCGGCCATCTTCTTAGATGCCAATTACCTGCCTTTAAAGCGGGACACCGTCCAAAAAGAAGCGGTTCATTGTATTCAACCAACTTGATTGCGAACTTTAACAAGCATCTCAAACGCAACCCCAACCACAAAGAACAATTTCCAACGGAAGATTCACTGAATCGATTCCTGGTTTCTCAGTTTAACGTCTACAACGAGAAGTCCATGAAGCGAATCCATCGCAGATTCAACGGACTTCAGGACACCCTGGAATCATCCTTTATTTAAATTAACTACATATTATATGTACGGAGGTATTTCATTTACACAAGATTCTTGACGATATCCATATTTACTCAATAGATTAATATCAAATGGTGAAAATCAACGAAAAAAGGAGATCTATCAAGCGATCTCCTGCCCAATAAATCTCCTCTTACATAAAGTTATTTATGAACACTGATTTAAGCTAAGCTGCCGATATCACAATCTCACCATCCACTAAATCAGCCTTCAAGTTTTTGACATCTAAGTGGTCAAGGTAGAAATCCGTTACCTTATCACGAATTTGTTGTTCAATTACTCGCCGTAATGGCCGCGCCCCCATTGCTTCATCATAGCCTTGTTCCATCAGCCAATCTTTGGCCGCTTTAGTTACCTCAAGTTTGATGGATTTTTTGGCTAACGTTTTTTGTACATCCGCCAACATCAAATCGACAATTTGACTTAAGTCTTGCTTAGTCAGATGTGAAAATTCCACGATTCCATTAAAACGGTTCAGAAATTCTGGGCGGAAAAATGGTGCTAACTTATCCATTAATGACTGATCTCGTTGCTTGTCACCACTTAATGCTTCATTACCAAAGCCAGCATTAGAAGTAGCAATAATAATCGTATTTTTGAAATTAATGACATTGCCTTGTCCATCCGTTAAGCGCCCATCATCCATCACTTGTAATAGTAACGTTAATACTTGTGGATCAGCCTTTTCAATTTCATCTAATAATACAATGGAATATGGATTACGCCGAACCCGTTCAGTTAGAGTATTAGCATTATCTTCATAGCCTACGTATCCAGCCGAGGTACCAATTAATTTCGACACAGCTGTACGATCAGCATATTCACTCATATCTAGCCGAATAATCGCATTTTCATTTCCAAACATATCTAAGGCTAATTGCTTAGCTAATTCAGTCTTTCCTACGCCAGTTGGGCCCACAAACAGAAAACTTCCAATCGGCTGATCACCCTCTGAAAAGCCCGCACGGTTACGCCGAATTGCTTTTGCTACCATTTCAACCGCTTCATCTTGACCGATTACCTTACTTTTCAGACGCTTATCAAGATTTTTCAAATGCTCAATATCATTAGCGCCCATATCAGCAACTGGTATACCAGTTAAACGTTCAACCGATTGTGCCACATCATCAATCGTGGCAGTGATTTTTTCTTTTTGATCCGTTTCTTTAATTTTTTGCTTGGTTTCCTCGATCGACTTCTTGATATCAGCGGCTTTTTTAAAGTCCTCCGATTTAACGGCGGCCTCCTTAGCTGCCTCTAATTTTTTAACGCGTTGATCCAATGTCTCAACATCAGTTTGCGAATTTTTAGCCGCTAAATGAGCCGCAGTCATGTCGATCAAATCGATAGCTTTATCTGGCAAAGTGCGTTGTGGTATATATTGGATTGAATAATCCACAGCCGCCTTCAAAACATCATCTGGTAATACAACATGATGATGTTTTTCGTACAGCTTTTTAACACCTTGTAATATACGTAAAGTGTCAGCGGCCGTCGGTTCATTAATCACAACATCATTGAATCGCCGTGCCAAAGCCGCATTTTTCAAAATAGTATTGCGATATTCATCTTGAGTCGTAGCCCCGATTACAGTCAGCTCGCCACGTGACAAAGCTGGTTTAATGATATCAGCCAATCCCTTGCCACCGTCTTCACCACCAGTGGCACCCGTGCCGATAATCTGATGAATTTCATCGAAGAATAGAATAATATTACCAGCTGCTTTAACTTCCTTTACCAGCTGTTTAATATTCTCTTCAAAAGAACCGCGATATTGAGTTCCTGCTTCCAAAGACGATAAATCAATCGAATAGATTTCTTTATCTTGAATCGTTTCTGGAACTTTACCAGCCACAATTGCTTGTGCCAGACCTTCGACGACTGCAGTTTTACCTACACCGGCATCACCAACTAAGATTGGATTATTTTTCGTTCTACGACTCAAAATTTCTGCAGTTTCTTGAATCTCATTCTCACGTCCAATCACTGGATCTAGTAATCCATCACGAGCCTGTTCCGTCAAATTAGTCCCTAACTTTTCTAAAATCCCTCCTTTTTTAAAAGCCTGTTTACCATCTTTAGATACTTCTATTGTTTTATTATTTTGGGGTAGCTTACCAGTTGATCGGTATTGAGCAAACTCATCTGGTGTCAACGATTTTCCATTAACTAAGTACCGTGCACGCTCCGAATTTTGATTATCCATGCGCCGAAATAATTGATTGAAAACATCATCCATATCATTGTTGAAAAAAGGATCATTTTCGTAGAAATTCGCCATAGTACAACACCTCCATAAAAATTTACACGTGTAACTTAGTGACCATAATATCCTTTAAAACTTCAGTTAATTGTATCACGATTTTTATGTATCATTAAGTAAAGTGCTTATCGGTGTATTAAACGAGATACTTTGAAATACCATTACAACAAACCCTTTCAGGATAAATTGCCGTTAATTAGTATATCAAAATATAATATGTGGTAGATTGCAAATTTAATCCGAATTTTTGGAAAAATTTGTCAGCATAACCTGATACGGTGTTTGCCAGTCGAGTATTTTAAGCGGTCGCTGGTTAATTTGGAGTAACGTCGTCGTTAAATCTTGAGCACTAATGTGCTCAAAACGAGTCCCTTTGGGATAAACATAACGTAAATTCCGATTAAAGCGTTCATTACTACCACGTTCAGCTGGCGTATAAGCATGGCAGTAATAGGTCTTAATACCATATTGTGATTCAAGTGATACTAGCCCACTAAACTCAGTGCCACGGTCCACAGTAAAGCTGTGCACCGGACCATTAAAAGTGGTTAGGAACTTAGTTAGTGCTTCATTAACAGTCGCTGTCGTCCGATCTTTTAACCGGTATGCCCAAAGGAACCGTGATTTGCGATCGATTAAAGTTAATAAAACTGCCTTACTATGCCCACGAGGACCAACGACTGTATCTAGTTCAAAATCGCCGATGCGATTACGTTGATTAATCATCATGGGACGCTGTTCAATTGATCGCCCCAAGGATTGATTATATTTGGATCGTTGGTCAACGTTACGCCGTTGGCGTACGCCATGTTCAGGTAGATCATTCAAGGAGAAATCAATTCTCCCCTGATTTAGCCAATTATAAATAGATTTAGTAGCTAGTTTAAATTCGTGAGCAATCATTCCTGGTGACCAGCTTAGACGTAAATGGTTGAGAATTTTTTGCTTTAACTCATCGCTCAGCTTAGTTTTCCGACCACATCGTGATCGCTTGTATTCGGCATCTGTTTGTGCTAATTCAGCCTGATAAGGTTGACATCGAGATAATTCATAAGAAATTGTTGACGGTGATCGGTTCAGCCGAACGCCCATTTGGATATTGGACAGCCCTAGTTCACAAAAGGTTTCGATTTTAATTCGTTCGGAATAGGTTATACTAGACAAAAGATCAGCTCCTAAAAGATGGGTTTGTGGTAAACACCATTTTAAAGGAAGCTGATTTTTTTTGTCCGAACAGCTCAAACCGGACGTTGCCGTTCTGGATATCGAGATGCCCAAGTTAACCGGATTGGATGTTGCCGATAAGATTCATGACAGTGAGTTACCAACAAAAGTCATTATTTTAACGACCTTCGCACAGAAGGCTTACTTTGAACGCGCCATTGCTGCCCAAGTAAATGGTTATTTGCTCAAAGATAGCCCCAGTGATGATTTGATTGACGTTATTCGAAAAGTGATGACAGGCCAAACGGTTTACGCCCCGGAATTAGTCACGAATATGGTGACAGCTGAAAGCAATCCCCTCACCGACCGCGAACTCGCTGTTTTGGCGGCAGTCGCCAGCGGCTTATCGTCAAAACAAGTTGCTGCCTCGCTATTTCTCTCAGAAGGAACCGTTCGTAACTATTTGTCCGCTATTTTCAGTAAGCTCGGTGTTCATAATCGAATTGAGGCCGTGCAGATGGCTAAGAAGAATAAGTGGTTGGAATGACTGTTTTATCAAATCAAAATTGCCCTTTTCTCAACAAATTGAGAAAAGGGCAATTTTGATCTGCTTTTCGTTTTAGGTAAAGCTTGAGAGGCGTGACTTATTTTTGTAACACCTTAATACGACTGAACTGTAGCCCCAATCAGCCCTGGCCCTGTATGCACGCCCAATGACGGTGAGACCTCACCAATAAAATCAACTGGCCGACCAGTCGCTTCACGAAGTTTCTCTGCCAACTTTTTAACTAAAGATGGGTTTTGCCCGTGGGCTACTCCTAAACGATAGTGGGTGCTTTTTAAACAATCCTGTTTGACTTGTTCAACCAACTTTTGAATCGCTTTTTCTTCAGATCGCGCCTTAAAAAGAGGGTAGTAGACGCCTTCTGGATCACATGAGATCACCGGTTTAATGTGCAAAACCGAACCGACAAGGCCTGCCACTCGGCCGATTCGACCGCCGGCACTGAGGTACTTCAAGGTTGGCACGTAGAAATAAATCCGACTTTTGACGATTGAGGCACGAACTTTTGCAATCACGTCCTGAAAAGATTCCCCTGCATTGATCAATGATGCGGCATAGGCTGCTTGGATGCCACTGCCAATGCCGATGCTTTTTGTGTCAAGAATGGTTACGGTGTCAGCGGGAAAATCTTGCGCGGCCAATTGAAAGACGTTGTTCGTCACAGACAACGCGCTCGAAATTGTGATACCGAAGATCTGCTGATAACCAGCCGCGAACAGCGCATCCATCGCTTCTTTGGCAGCTTGTGGTGACGGACTGGACGTCTTCGGCAAGGTTTCCGCCGTTGCTAACGCCGAATAAAATTCATCCGGTGTGATATCAACTGCATCAAGGTAATTATGCCCATTCATAGTAATATTCAGCGGTACGACTGCAATATTTTTATTTTCATCAAGAACACTTTGAGGGACATCAGAACCCGAATCAACGACAATTGCAATTTTTTTGGTCATGTTCTGCCTCCTTGCGGCTTTAATAACCATATTATATGGTTTCTAAGACTAGATGTAAATAGGTTCACCACATATATCTTTTTTCGTTCATGTGAATATTCAGCCAGTTTTGCCAACAAAAGTCGCTTCCACAGCAAAAAGAGAGTCAACCAGTCACGGTCAACTCCCTTTTGTCCTATTTCCGACGAAGTTTTGTGGTTACATCGCAATATCCCCATTCTTAGAAACTTTCATGAAGATTAGCAAGGAAATCACTGTCAACGCGGTCAAAATCGTTGATAGTGCAGCTGCAACGCCGTAATTTCCACGAATAACTTCGGTATAAATGGCTACTGTCATTGTCCGAGTCTTGACGTTGTACAACAGAATGGATGTGGATAATTCTGAGATCATCGTGACCCATGAAAGAATGGACCCATACTAATCCCTCGTTTTGAATGCGCTTACGCATATCAAGCTTACACGAGCCGATCTGTTCTGTCAGGCATGGCGATTTTTATGGACTTTGTTCCGGGCGATTTGGCCGCTTATTAAAGCTTCTTAACCAACACCAAACAAGGATTCCAAGCATCCCATAATGTCGGGAAAACTTCCAATCGCTCAAATCCCACTGACTCGTAAAAACGGATGGTTTGATCATATTCAGGACCTCAATTTATCCGTAAATAATTTATCAACGTCTTTTAAAGCCGCTAACTGTCGATCTAAATGTTGCTCCTTGGAACTCACACGCGCATAACCGATTTTAGCCATTTCCAGTTCTCCTTTTGGACAGTTCTAATGAACACTTGTAATTCCTAGTATAGCACAGAAATAAAAAAGACCAATAGGGTATACCCTATTGGCTAGATTGGTTTAGTCAAACAAAAATCTTAATTGGTTCCTTATAAGAGCATATAATTCCATCATCACAACTGTCCTGCTATAATTATGGTAAAGGTGGTGGATCTCGACATTGTTGCTGAATACGGCATTGATATTTCTAAACTGTATGACAAGATCAAAAATGTTATCGTTCGGGAAGTAAAGAATATGACCGAATTAGAAGTAATTGAGGTAAATGTGAATGTTGTTGATGTCAAGACAAAGGAGCAACATGAAAAAGATTCGACTTCTCTGCAAGATCGCGTGAGCGATGCCACAGACAAAACGAAGGAAGCCGTCAGTAAGGGCGCAAAGAAATCGAAGGAAACATTAGGTGACAGCATTGATAAAGTAACGTCTGACAATAAATCTAGTCGTGTTAACTAAGGGAGTGAGTAAATATGGGACTTATATGGTCATTAATCGTCGGGGCAATCATTGGTGCCATTGCTGGCGCAATCACTAACCGTGGTGCTGCTATGGGCTGGATTGCAAACATCGTAGCTGGTTTAATCGGTGCGTGGATTGGCCAAGGGCTCCTTGGTACTTGGGGCCCTTCGTTAGCTGGCATGGCATTGATACCATCGATCATTGGGGCAATTATTTTAGTTCTGATTGTTTCATTAGTTGTTGGTCGAACCAGTAAAAAGTAAGGGGGAATTTTATGGACGTCTTGAAAAATGTATTTAAGTTTATGATCGCTTCTACGCTCATTGTAGGTGGTGTCCTCATCGGTGGCACCGTCTTGGCTGCTAAGAAAGTAGATGGCATTGGTGATACATTGCAACAAAAATTACATGGATAATTAGCCAAATTTATCTGTATTAGGCTTCTTAGAACGTAAATAATTGAGCAATTGAAGATCAGTTAATCAATATTTAAATTGGGAAGATAACCCTTTATAAATATAGATTGGAATGTTTTTGATAATTAATCAAAGCAGGCACTTTTTTACATAGGTGCTTGCTTTTATTTATGGTAGATTGCAAATTTAATCCGAATTTTTGGACAAATTTGCAATCTACCATCTACCTAAATAATATAAAAATTCTTTTTCATCGGCAACTTAATGTAAAGTGCTCCATAACTGTTAGATTTCTTGTCTAACAATTATGGAGCACTTTACTTTGGCCGGTTGCGGACAATCTTTTATTAGATAAAAAGTAACTAAGCCACTGCCTTTAAAGCGGCTCGCTTTTTTATTTACATTCATATTTTACCATCAGTGATTACCCATAGCATAGCAAATTATGAAACGCCTATTTGATAACTGATCATCTAATTGAGTTAATACTTTTCAACTTCACGCGAATCTATTATTCGCAAGGTACTCACATACATTATTTCACCGTATATGAGACTTGGTCTGTAATATCACAAATCTCAGAAATCTTGGCAATAATGGCTAGAATAACCGAAGCGGAGAAATTTGTTTCGATTACGGTACCATTTTCAAGCGTGGCCGGTGCGTTGTGAGGCCTAAAGAGCATTCGACTTATCTGATTGTTTTCTTTAATCCGATCATAATTAAGACTATCCCTATTCCAAAGATCATTGAGGAAGATTTTCAACATTTGTTTCCATGTTTTTACTGGATATTCGTTTTCATTAATTGTTATTTGAACAGCGGCTTTACCCGTCACATCAACTGTTTGATCAATTGTGTACTCACCAGTAATTTCTTCTTCATTAACTTCTTTGATGTTTGGCATCGGAAAGATTTGGATTAACTCATCTGTTAACTCTTTAGTGCGGTCGATAATTGCTTCTTTTCCCCATTGATTATACGTTTCAGAAACTTCTCGAGTAAGAGAAACATTTGAGTCCTTATAAAATTCTTTTTTCTCACTATAAGGCTTATTACTCATCTCCTGATTATATTTAGTTAAAGTCAGGTTACCAAGCGTACCACCATACTGTTCTTTAACCTTATCAGCATTAGCAACCTGAAGTCGCCATTCTGCGTTCAATCGTTGTGGCATGATATGCTCAACCTGTGCATCATCAAAATTAATTGTTTCTCGAGTCCTATGTTCTTCAAGGATCACCAATGATAATTTTGCTAAATGATTTCTTTGATGATAAAGGTCCACTTCCATCAAACTTTCCAATAACTTTCGATTGTCTGGAAAGTTTGCCTTTAGCAACCGAAGTAACCTGAGGCGTAGGTTACCACCCTCTTTAGATAAATCACATAGGCCTACGACAATTTTATTTAAACCATTTGTTGGCATTTGACATGCCTTTAATCGGAAAAGATAACCTTCCAAAATATGTGCTAACTGAATGGCTTCTTCTTGATTAATTTTTGCTGTATCTACTAAATCCATTAATAGCATTAGATAAGGAAATACAACCTTACTATCCATCACATTGATATGCTCTAATATCTTATTAAACCGATCATCAGCAGATTTGTGATTCAAAATTTGATCGTAGTAACTAGCAAATTTAAAGAGGTCAGCGAGAGCTTGTTCGGAACTTAACCCATTTGAAATGAAGTAGTCCTTATAGCTACTATATACACCATTTTTTTTAACTGACGTATGTGTTTTGACAACCAAATAATGCCGAATAAATTCAGCAAATGTTTTAGTAGCAAACATACGCTCAATTTTAACCCAATAATTTTTATATAATTTCGTTTGTTGCTGTGAATCAAGTCTCATTAATAGGAAGTTTCGAACTAGATCAGAAGGTGATAACGAAACTCCCGTCGAATTTAAACTCTCAAAAATAACTTGTGGATTTTCTTCATTTGGATCGCTACTTAACTCAATGTAAACCATATTAAAATGGTTCATCGCTTCATACAGTTTAGAACTATCGATGTCACTGCTTTTAATCAGTTTTTGAAAAAGGCGATAATTATCGATAACTTTTGAAGGCTTATCAAAATCTAACCTATTCATTACTGAATAAAATGCTTCATAGTCATGTTCAACCGGTTTTAGTTTAAGATGATTATTATCATCCAGATATTTATTAGTTAAATACTCTTCCTCAATTTCCGCTTGGTCGTGTTCATCAGCAACCGACAATGCTTTTAATAGTAAAGTTAAGCTTGTTAAGCGCTGCTGACCATCAATAATGCGATATATATGACTCATCTTATTACCGGTTTCGGTAACATAAACAATTGCACCAATAAAATGATCAGTATTAGTTTGCGCCGCAACGGTTAGGTCTTTAAATAATTGTTTACATTGTTCTCTATTCCACTCATAATTTCGCTGGAAAACAGGAATTTCAAAAATTGTTTTACCACTCTCCAGGAAATCAAATAAGTGTATGCTATCAGCTTTCATACTATTCTTCCTCCCCAAATTCGCGTTGTACTATTTCTGGCAGCGTACCTTCTTGCTTAATTTACGTCATTAAATTCGTTCAAGTTATTTCTTGCAATCTACCATTTACCAAAGAAATGTGTTTTGACAAAAATACCGACTGATATAGCAAGAACCAATAATAATGTTGCCTTGAAATCTGTCATAAATCTAAATATTAAAAACAAAAGCAGCCCAACTACCAAAATTAAACATAAAAACTCAATAATTTTTTCCATGTATCCCATTTTACACTAAGATACCAACGGCTGTGGCAATAATTGTTGCTGCTGTGTTAGCAATCCCCTTAGGAACACCACATGCTTTTAATCCTTTGGCAATTGCACTCTCCAAAGCTGCTCCAGTTGCCACACCGATAGTATTATTCCAGATATGCAAAAACTTAGCTTGGCTAACTTTTTTACCGATTAATTTTGCGACTTTCTTGTACACAATCTTAGGTAATGTCTTAGAAACATACACTTTTCCATATTTAGCAGCTAACCGTGCCATTAATCCTAATGCTGCTCTAGACTGAAAGCGAGGTGTTGTTATAGTTGCAGGTGCACTTTGCGATACCTCAGTTTTTAATTCGTCCTAAAGTTTAGCTGAATAGATACTAACTACATTTTCTTGATTTGTCGTTAAATTATCCATGTCATATGTATCAATAAGATTACCTAATTGATCTGAGTTCATACTTTGATAATCAATCTTTGTAACAGATGAAATTCCTTCTGCATCTGCAAAAGCAGATATAGAGGGAACAGCAACACCACCTAAAGTCATAGCTGTTAATGTCAATGTAATTAGCCGAACAGATTTTCTCATAAAAAACTCCCATGGAAATATATTTATCGATTTCATTTATCGATGTTCATATGATCGCAAAAGTATTGGCGATAAAAAAGAAACCATGTATTTACGTAACTAGCTAGTTTCCTTTATAGTTTTATAGGGAGCTGGCGTAAATTAAAAAATAGTTTATGCAACATCTTGTATTGCTTGTTAAACACCCCATTGTGCTGATGGTTAGATTAATAATTGTACTAAATAAAAGCCAAAGAGTGAAGTGAACCCCCGGTATTGGACCAAATCCAATACCGGGGGTTTTACTATGACAAAATACACTAAACTATTTAAATTTAAGGTTGTTCAAGACTATTTGACCACTTCGCTCGGACTTAAGTTAATCGCTCGTAAATACCAGATCAAAAGTTATACAACCGTTAATAAATGGATCAGACAATATCAACATTTCGGTACTGAAGGACTTGAAGTTAGAAGACCAGGAAAAGTTTATGATGGCTCCTTTAAGGTAAATGTTTTAAAATGGATGAAAACGAACCAGGCGTCCTTAACTGAAACTGCCCTTAACTTCGATATTTCTGCGCCGTCCACAATCTGGCAATGGCAACGTTCTTTCGAAAGAAATGGTGTTGATGCCTTGTATCGTGGTAAGGGGCAACCAAAGCTAATGCCAACGAATAAACAAAACAAGAAAGTTAAGAAGCAAAGTGAACTAGAACATTTACGCGAAGAGAACGAATTACTAAAGATTGAGAACGAATATCTAAAAAAATTGAAGGCCTTGGTTCGATCACAACAAGACGACGAGCACAAATCATCCAAGAATTAAGGTCGAGCTATAAGCTTGTCAAGATCCTCAAAGTAGTTGGAATGGCCAAAAGTACATACAGCTACGCTGTAAGTCACGTTGCCGTTGATAGCGACAAAGACGCGGGACTTAAACAAACAATTACTGATTTCAAGACTAAGGCTCCTGCGGCGGGTTATCGTCAGGTTACTGGGCAATTACGCGAAATGGGTATAGTCGTTAACCACAAGAAAGTATTACGCTTGATGCGAAAATTAAACCTACTGTCGACTGCCTTTAGTAAACAATCTCGAAAGTATAATTCTTATAAAGGAACGGTTGGCACTATTGCGAAAAACAGACTTAACCGCCGGTTCATGTCAGATCGTCCTTATCAAAAATTAACGACAGACATTACTGAAATTCGTTGGGGCAAGAAAACGATTGAAGAGCGTGCTTATTTTACGTGTATCTATGATTTGTTTTCTGGCGAAGTACTTAGCTATAATATTTCTTTAAATCCAACTGTGACATTCACGACAAAGGTTTTAGAGTCAGCAATCAATCGCATTCCCAAACAATTAGGTTATCGCACAACAATCCATTCAGACCAAGGATTCCAATATCAGAATATTCGTTGGGTTCAGATTTTGAAACGACGTCGAATTATTCAAAGTATGTCTCGAAAAGCAACCTGTTTAGATAACGCCGCAATGGAAAGCTTCTTTCACATAATGAAAGCAGAAGTGTACTATCAAAAAGAGCTCAATACGCTTGAAGAGTTAACTTCAGCAATATCGATCTGGATTCAATATTATAATTTTTCTAGAATTAAAACAAAACTGGGTGGTAAGAGTCCGGTTAAATACCGAACTCTTACCACCCAGAAAGTTGCTTAAAGTTTCGTCCAATATTTGGGGTTCACTTCAGAGAATCGATTCTCTTTGGCTTTTTTATGTGGTTGATGCATGATTTCAATCCCATTTAGTAATTTACCATTAGTTTTAAGAAGAAGTATACTGAATTATCTCAAGCGTCCTGAGAGAGCCTATATTTCTATAGATTAACTGCTTTACTTTTCAAAGAAATCCAATAATCCATTTTATTGTCCGTAACACGCGACGACTCGTTCAATAGCTGTACTTTTGAGATTGATCTAAGATACCTTTAATACCTTACTTTTTGGGAAAAGTAGCCTAAATTTTTCTGATATTGTAGATTGTAAAATTATGAAGCCTAAACGCTAATCTGTTCGCGTATAATAAACTAGTGAGTAATTTAAAAGCGGGGGAAGGACTGTTTTTATGTTGGAACTGTCGTTTGAAAAAGAAGTTGTTAAAACCTTAACGACTGGAAGCAATCAATGGGTGGAACGCAAAGACCTATATGGTGCGACCCCGGATCAATTATGGGCTAATTTTCGCGATAAATTAAATAACAATAACTATGCTAAATTGCAGGGACACCCTTTAACTGATACCGAATTTAATCAGGTTAAACGGGCGATTGAGGTCCGGACACCTTACGAAGCAGCTAAGTTACTAGCCGCCGAAAATGGCATTGGCAAAGTTGAAGTTGAACGTGATGATGCTAAGCTGGGCACGGTGACGCTCGAGTTGTTTTGGAAAGCGGACGTTGCTGGCGGTAAATCTAGTTATGAAGTGGTCCGGCAAGCAGTGCGACCACGGTTAGCTGGTACTCAAGATGTCGATCCTGATCGCCGTTTTGACGTAACCCTATTGATTAATGGGTTACCCTTAATTCAATTGGAACTAAAAAAAGCCACGGTCGAACTTAACCAGGCTTTTAATCAAATTGAAAAATACGCGCAGGAAGGTAAATATACGGGAATTTACTCGCTGTTGCAAATGTTTGTGATTATGACGCCGGATAGTACGGCGTATTTTGCGAATGCCGAACCGGATCATTTCAATAAAGCCTTTTTGTTCAATTGGCGAACGCGGGATAATCACCCCGTGGAAAACGGCTTAGCGTTTACGCGCCAAGTCCTGAATATTCCCATGGCCCACAAAATGGTCAGTGAATATACGGTCATCGACCAAGAACGTCAGAGCTTAATTCTCTTACGGCCTTATCAGATTTATGCGATTGAAGCCGTGATGCACCGGATTCATGACCATCAAGATGGCTTTGTTTGGCATACCACGGGTTCTGGTAAAACACTCACCTCATATAAGACCGCTAAATTAGCGGCGCAAGATCCTGGTGTCGATAAGGTCATCTTTTTAGTTGACCGGCGGGATTTAGATGAACAGACAACTAGCAACTTTAGTGCCTATGCTGCCAATGACGATATTGCCATTAACGAAGCCCAAAATACCGGTGATTTAATGCGTAAGTTGCAACAAAATGACGGTAAGGTCTTGGTCACCTCGATTCAAAAACTTCATCGGGCGGTCAAAAAAACGCAAGCCCAGCTGGCAACCGGTAAGCAATCCCGCTTTAGTAAGACTTTAAAGCAACGGGTTATCTTCTTTGTTGACGAAGCCCACCGGTCGCAGTTTGGTAAGATGCAAAAGGAAATTCGAGCAGCGTTTGTCAATAGTAATTGGTATGGTTACACCGGCACCCCCATCTTTAATGAAAATAAGAAACAGCTCAAGGGTGATCTAGCGGTCACGACTGAGGAACTATTTGGTAAAGTCTGTCATGTTTATAACTTGCGAGACGCCTTAGAGGACCAAGCCGTGTTACCGTTTAATGTGGAACACGTGACAACGATTGGTAAAGATACGTTAATAACCCGGGCCCTTGAAAAAGAAACCAATCGTGTTAAAGCTCGTCGTGATAAGCAAGGCCGCCTGCTGAGTACGGCTGATGAGGCAAAAATTCAAGCCAAGATTCAAGCGATGTCAGTAAAGGACTTGGAAGAAACGTATTTAACTCCGGCTGACTTTGAGACCGATGAACATATTAACCAAGTTGTTCAATATATTTTACAAAAAGGCCCACGTAAAACCAGCTTGGGGCATGGCAACTACAATGCGATTTTAACCACCAGCTCCATTGAAATGGCGCAACGCTATTATCAAGCCTTTAAAGCCGCGAAAAAGACTACTCACAATCAGCTAGATCCTGATTGGCCCCGAATTGCGATTACTTATTCATTAAGTGAAAACGAAGATCAGAGTGCGCACAAACATGACCAAATGGCCACCATTTTAAAGGATTATAATCAGCAGTATCACACTAATTTTGATTTAGCCGATTTGAATCTCTATAACGAAGATGTCGCAAAACGGGCTGCCCGGCGTGAGGCGGTCTTTGCTCATTTGCAACCCGATCAGGAAATTAATTTAGTGATTGTGGTGCGCCGTTTATTAACAGGTTTTGATGCCCCTCGGCTAAACACGCTCTTTGTTGACCGCACCTTAGCTTATCAAGAACTTATTCAAGCCTACTCACGCACCAACCGGCTCCAAAACCGGGAATTAAAACAAGAAGGCCAAATTGTGACCTTTCGGGTACCGGAAATCATGGAAGCTAATGAACGTGAAGCTTACAAGTTATATAGTGGCGAAGGCTCTTTTAATGTCATCATTCGTCCCACTTATCAGCAGGCCGTCTTAAAATTTCAAAAGGCCGTGGTCGCTTTAAAAGCCATTGCCCCAACGCCGACGGCGGCCGATGACCTTAAAGGAACTACTGCCAAGGTACAGTTTGTGAAAGCCTTTCGCCAAGTGAATCAACAATTGAATTCCTTATCCATGTACAGCGATTTCACTTGGAAAAATAGTGAAAAGACCTTTGGTATTGCTCAGCCCGAAGTAGAATCCTATACGGGTAAATATCTGCGGATTAAAGCGGCGGTTACTAACCAAGAGCCTGAGAAAGTCCCCGAAGAGTTGGCCGCTTTAGACTTTTCCTTAGCCATTGGTTCAGTCGTCTTGGTGGATTATGATTATTTGACGCAATTAATTCAAGATTGGATTGATGAACAGCAACAGTACTCGACGCCTGATCAAGCCCAAGCACATATGACGGATTATCTGCAAAATAGTGCCAAAGTACAGGCTAGTTTGAATAAATTAGCGGAAACACAACCGCAACAGGCTCAATTAATTCGCGAAGCCATGCCCTATATTGAGCAACAAATGCAACAGTCTCAGCAACAGAGCACCCCAAATCAAGCGCCAGTAGCGTTGAATGCTCGGGAGTTGGTGGCTGATTATGCCCAGAGACAATTGGTCAAAAAAACGACGACCTTTGCCCATACGTGGGGCTTAGATCAAGCAGCCCTATTACGGGTGGCACGTGAACACACCGTGGGTACTGATGAATGGCATCATGAACAAGAATTAACGCAGTCAGCGAATTTAGCAGCGGCCTTACAAGCTCAAACTGCCGCTGGACCGAAGATTCCAGCTATTTTGCCACTATACCGGATTAAGTCCCAGGCCGCTTGGCGGCAGTTTATTGAACACGATTTAGCAATTTATCTACAAAAATAAGTGAGGTTAAACAATGTCAGAAAAAACAACGCAAGCTAGTCAACTTGAAAGCGCCCTATGGAATGCGGCCGATGTCTTACGCGGGAAAATGGACGCCTCTGAATATAAAAACTATTTATTAGGGTTAATTTTTTATCGGTTCCTATCTGAGAAAACCTTGACGACCTTTAGTGAATGGGCAGGTGAAACCGAAAATGTCACCCAGAAATATGCCCAGTATATGGATCCTCAGTTTGAGTTGGAAGGCGTCTCGGTGCAACCCAGTTTAGTTGAGTATTTGCAAAACACGCTCGGCTATTTAATTCAACCACAAGCGTTGTACACCACCCTGATTGGCAAGATTCAAGCCCATACTTTTGCATTAGACGATTTATCTCAAGCACTTCATGATCTGGAGCAGTCGACGCAAAATCTGTCTTCAGCGCAAGACTTTTCGGGCTTGTTTGCCGATGTGGATTTAAGTAGTAATAAATTAGGCAGTTCTTTACAACAACGGAACCAAACTATTAGTGATACTATGTTAGCTTTAAATGCGATTGATCTTGTCCATCATCAAGGCGACGTCCTAGGTGACGCCTATGAATACTTAATCGCGCAATTTGCCAGTGATTCTGGTAAGAAGGCAGGGGAATTTTATACCCCGCGGCAGGTGTCCGACATTATTGCCCAGATTGTGACTTATCAGCGCAATGCAGGTGACAACCAATTGCGGACTGTCTATGATCCAGCAGTTGGTTCTGGTTCGCTGCTGTTGAATGTGGGACAACATGTGCAAGATCCCAGTTTAGTGAGTTATCATGGTCAGGAATTAAACACGACGACCTTTAACCTAGCCCGAATGAATTTAATGTTGCATGGGGTGTCTTATGATGATATGCACTTACGCAATGGTGATACGTTAAGTAAAGATTGGCCGGTTGACGAACCTTACTTATTTGATGCGGTCGTCATGAACCCACCCTACTCGGCACACTGGGATAACAGTGATAAACGCTTGTCTGATCCCCGTTTCCGCGACTACGGCGTCTTACCGCCTAAATCTAAAGCCGACTTTGCCTTCCTACTACATGGCTTTTATCATCTGCAAGAACACGGGACCATGGGCATTGTCTTACCCCATGGCGTGCTATTTCGGGGGGCTAAAGAAGGCAAAATTCGCCAAAAGCTTTTGCTGGATAACCGGATTGATGCCATTATTGGATTACCCGCTAACATCTTTCATTCCACCAGTATTCCAACGTTAATCATGATTTTAAAGAAACATAAAACCACTGATGACGTCTTGTTTATTGATGCGTCCCGGGAATTTGAAAAGGACAAGAATCAAAATAAGCTAACGGCAGCAAATATTCAAAAAATTGTGACCACTTATCAAAACCGACAAGATGTCGATAAATATGCCCATGTGGCCTCACCGGCGGAAATCAAAGAGAATGATTATAATTTAAATATTCCGCGCTACGTCGATACTTTTGAACCAGAACCCGAGATTGATCTGGACCAAGTTAAAGCTGATCTAAAGCAACTGGACGAGGAAATCAGTCAGAATGAACAAACCTTTAATGAATTAGCTAGCCAGTTAGTGGCCACCCAGGTGAATGACCAGTCAAAACCGGAGGCTCACAATGAAAGATAACCAAGCTAAATATCCGCAATTAAGATTTAAAGGTTTCACTGATCCTTGGGAACAGCGTAAGTTTGAATATTTATTAGATGAAAACGATGGTATTCGAAGAGGCCCATTTGGAAGTGCGTTAAAAAAAGAATGCTTTGTCTCTCAAAGTGATTACGTTGTGTATGAGCAACAAAATGCAATATACAATAAATATGAAACTAGATACAACATCACTAAAGATAAATTTGAAGAATTAAAAAAGTTTGAGTTAAAACCTGAAGATTTTATTATGAGTGGTGCTGGAACAATAGGTAGAATTTCTAGAGTTCCTCATGGTATTGATAAAGGTGTATTTAATCAAGCGTTAATCAGATTTAGAATTGATAACCGAATAACAGATTCTGAATACTTTCTTCAGTTTATAAGAGCTGATTTTATGCAAAAAAAATTAACTAGTACTAATCCCGGATCAGCCATCACTAATTTAGTTCCAATGTCAGAAGTTAAAAAATGGGGTATATTAGTTCCGCAAATAAACGAACAGTCTAAAATAGGAATTTTCTTCAAACAACTTGATGACACTATTACCCTTCATCAGCGTAAGTTAGCTAAGCTTAAGGAACTTAAACAGGGCTATTTGCAAAAAATGTTCCCCAAAAATGGTAGCAAGTTCCCGCAATTAAGATTTGCAGGGTTTGCTGACGATTGGGAAGAGCGTAAGTTATCAAGTGGATTACGTGAATATACAGATAGAGTAATTGTTGAAGATGATAAGGAGTACTACCAGATTTCTGTACGTAATAATTTTGGAGGAATTACGTTACGGGGATCAAAAATGGGAAATAAAATAGGTCGTAAACGTCAGGCTAAAATTAATTTAACAAAGTACCCTCAAACCCTGATCTTCACAAGACAAACGGTAGAACAAGGTGGTATTGGTTGGGTAGATAAATACTGTGACGGCGCTATTGTTACAGAGAATATGCCGACGATTTCGTTAGATACGTCCGTATTTTCTAAGTATTTTCTTACTAACTTATTTCAAACAAGAATTTTTTATAAAAATGCAATATTAGATAATGTCGAAGGCGGTTCTGCTCAAATTGCAATACATGAATCTAAATTTTTATCTTCTACCCTATTGTTTCCAAATTTGGATGAACAAAAAAAAATTGGTGCCTTCTTCAAACAACTCGATGATACTATCACTCTTCATCAGCGTAAGTTAGATTTGTTGAAAGAACAGAAAAAAGGCTTTTTACAAAATATGTTTGTATAGGGGCTATAATTTACAAATAACCCCTCAAAAACGTTGTTAAAATAGCCCCCAATATCTATAATGTAGATATTGGGGGCTATTATAATTTATTTTTTTATAAGTGCCCCTAAACTATAGCTATTGATTCAAGATTTCATGGGAGCCAGTTGCAACCAATAACAAAATCAATTCATCATGATCTAGCTGATAAATAACAAGCCAGTTGTCATAATTTTTACCATAGTTTCCATATCTGGCAGGGTGAAATTCACGATAGCCACGCCAATTTCCTTTTAATGCATGATCTTTAATCTGTTTCAAAACAAGTACATCTTGTTCAACAATTGCTTCTAAACAAGGCTTCAAGACAGTTATTGGGAAATGTTTTTTGACTAGTTTTTTTAATTCACGTTCAAAAGATTTGGTCTGTTTAATTTGCATCTAACTTATCGATCCAATCTTCAAAGTCAGTCAATGAACCAATGTTTTTGACCTGCCCTGTTTCTGCTTCTTTTTTAGCGGCTAAGGCTTCCGGAGAATCTAAAAAGCTGACTAATCGAACTTCATTATTGGCCGCTTTAACTAACGATAAGCGTATATACTCAGAAACGGTTAGCCCTTGTTTTGCTAGATTAGCTTTAGCCCGTTCACTAATGTCAGGTGTTACACGAGTTGAAATTGTCTTGTTTTTAATAATAGTATTACTCATTCTAATCCGCCTCCTTTAAGTTTACCATCGTACTACATTATAATATTCGATTTTTAGGTTTTCTGCAACTAAATTAATTTTAAAGTAAAGGAACTAACAGCTTATGCAACAAGTTGTCTTACCCATCAAAGATCTGGCTTTTTAAAATCGTATCTTGTTTATCATGACGACTTATCTGATAGTGTTTCCAATGATAATACGTACTTTTAGAAAGCCCTAAGGCTTTCAAGATTATCCAGAGGCGGTGTTTACATAATTGTTCGTTGATAAAGTCTATGGCTTTAACTTTGCCTAATGCCTTCCCAGTAACACCGCCGCTGCTTTTAAAATTTCATTTTCTTCTTTTAACTGCTGGTTTTCTTTCTGTAGTTGCTTGAAGGCTTCAACACTCGTTACGCCACCGTCAGGTAGTTCAACTAATTTGGCCCGCTTGATCCAATGACTGATGGTGGTTGGATGAACCCCATATTCATTGGCTAAGGATTTCTTTGAACGATTTTCATTGTGATAAAGCTTAACGATGTTGTTTTTAAATTCATCTGAATAATATTTCATAAAAAAACTCCTATTCTGATTTTTATCATTATGACACAAAATCTAATGAATTTGGTACCAAATTTCAGTATAGGAGCAGACTCGTCTTTTTTGATGCAAAGTTGAAAACAAATCGTTGTTCAAAATCATGAACTTGAAGTAGACTTAAGTTATTATTGAGTTAGGAGATTCATATCATGACAACAAACAATGATCATTACAATGAAGCTGAATTACTTGCCAGCTATTTTTTCGAAACTGCAAATAACTCAGAACTATTACAGCAAAAGTTAACTGATGTTCAACAAATCGAACAAGCACTGCAAACTTTAATGGCTCTCTGTGGTCAAGACGACAATAATCCCGATTTAGATAAAACGCCCTTTCGTGTGGTAAAAGCCTTTCTTGAATACACCAGTGGTTACCGCGAAGATCCTACTGCCCATCTAGAAAAAGTCTTTGATATTCAACAAAATGATCCTATTATTGTAAAAGATATCGAATTTTATTCGATGTGCGAACATCATTTTGCACCCTTCTTTGGCGTAGCTCACGTTGCATATCTTCCTGATCAAAAAGTCACCGGACTTTCCAAAATTGCACGGGTCGTTGAAGGTTACGCGCGGCGTTTCCAAGTTCAAGAGCGCTTAACGAATCAAATTGCCGATGCAATTGATACCGTCTTGCAGCCTAAAGGGGTTATGGTAGCTATTGAAGCGAAGCATTTATGTGTTTCAAGTCGCGGCGCTAAAAAAGAACAAGCGCAAACTTTCACGCTGGCTAGTCGTGGTGCTTACATTAAAGATAGCCAATTGCGGTCAGAATTTATGACTGCTATTAAGTGAGGTCACTAATGAGTAAAAGAGTCGCTTTTATTACAGGGAGTACTACGGGACTGGGCGTGCAAATGGCCCATAAACTTGCTCAAGCAGGCTATCAATTAGCCTTAAATTACCGACACAGTCAAACAGCTGCGTTACAATTACAACAAGATTTGGCACAATGCTATCAAGTCAATGCTCGCCTTTACCAAGGCGATGTAAGCCAACAAGCTGACGTGGTACGAATGATTGAACAAATTAAACTTGATTTTGGTCACTTAGATATTTTAATTCTTAACGCTGGTCCCTTTATTCACGATAAATTAAAACTCGTCGACCATACCCCAGCCCAGTGGCATGACATGATGAATGCTAACCTTGATAGTTTTTTCTATTTAGTTAAGGCAACGGTACCTATGATGGAAAAACAAAATTGGGGCCGCATTATTGCGCTAGGCTTTGACCAAATTGACCAAGTCTCGGGTTGGCAATATCGTGGTGCTTATGCCGCCGCTAAAACTGGTGTGGCCGCGGCGATTAGAACTTTAGCGCTTGAAGAAAAAGACTATCAAATTACTGCAAATATGGTCTGCCCCGGTGATATTAAAGCTGATCTTAAAGAAGCTGACATTGAACAAGCCCAGAAACTTGCACCTAATCAGACTAAACGAAAAGCTGCTGGTGAAGATGTTGCTCGCGTTATTGCCTTTTTATGTGCAGAAGATTCAGACTATTTAACCGGCAACATCATTAACTTAGCTGGCGGCGAAAATATTATTCATCGTCATGACTAAAATTTAAACTACTAGTAACAACTAAATATGGTATAAAATTAGCCTTCCGAAAATCACTCAATATTTTCGGAAGGCTATTTCTATTCTTGATAAATTTTAAATAGCCACACTTTGACCGACGCCGCCAGCAAATATAACCAGTTATTGAACACCATGGTGTCTTAACATGTCTTTCAGTTCCGGGAAGCCCAATTCGAAATGCGCCACTTCATGTGCATCAGAACCTAAAGTGAATTTAGTGCCACCAAGTGACTGCCATAACTCAATCGCATATTCATATAGCCTAAATTATGACGCAAAACAATACTTTTAGCATTCACTTCCAGTGTCAAATCATGTGCAATCGCATTGCGAAACACTTGCACCAGCATTGGTTCTGCTAACCGTTGGAGACTGTAAAATAGTTTGTGTAAGGATGAATGATTCCTTAAATTAATTTTCAAAAACATTAGAAAAAGGAGTTCCTTTCTCGTATGATTGGTTTGAACAAAAAACACATACAGAAAGAAGAACTCCTTCATGAATGATTTTACCAAAAATATGGCTCAAGCTCTATTCAATCAAGACAAAATAAACGATTTATTGCGCAAAGAACTCCAGCAAGCAGTTAATGACTTGTTAGAAGCTGAATTAACTGCCTTTTTAGGTTATGATCCTTATGCAAGAGACGGCTGGAATACTGGTAATTCTAGAAATGGCGCGTATTTCCGTAAAATTGATACCCAGTTTGGATCAATTGAAATCCAGGTGCCACGAGATCGCAATGGTATGTTTCATCAACACACTCTGCCAGACTATAAACAACATACTGATCTCTTAGAAGATATGGTTATAAAGCTTTATTCTAAAGGTGTAACCACTAGAGAAATAGCTAATTTGATCGAAAAAATGTATGGCAGCCATTATAGTCCCGCTCAAGTGTCTAATATCTCTAAGCAAATGATTCCTAAAGTTGAGGCTTATCACAAGCATAAACTGAGCGATAAGTTCTTTTGTGTTTATCTTGATGCAACGTATATACCGTTGCGTCGAGAAACTTTTGAACGAGAAGCAGTATATATTGCCATTGGTATCAAGCCCAACGGTCACAAAGAAGTGATCGATTATTGCATAGCTCCTAGCGAAAATATCGAAGTCTGGACGGAGTTGCTTCAAAATATGAAAAGCAGAGGCCTTAAACAAGTTGAATTATTTTTATCAGATGGTGTTGTGGGTATGAAAACTGCACTAATGCAAACTTATCCTAAAGCTCACTTCCAGCGCTGTTTGGTTCACGTCATGCGTAATATCTGCGCTAAAGTACGTGTAGAAGACCGTGAGGCAATTATGAACGAATTCAAGCAGATTCACCAGCAAGCCAATAAAGCAGCTGCTGTTGATGTATTGCATGCCTTCTATGCCAAATGGGACAAGAGTTATAATCATGTCATAAGAAACCTGAAAGACATCGAGCCGGACCTGCTAGTTTTTTATAACTATCCGAAACAGATCAGAAGTTCAATCTATTCAACTAACATGATTGAATCCTTTAATAATGTTGTTAAGCGCAAAGCCAAACCTAAAGCAGAGTTTCCAACTGAACAGTCGCTTGATACTTTTATTGGAATACAAGCAATGAGCTACAATGATCGATATTTCAAGCGAATCCACAAAGGCTTTGGTCAGGTTCAGAACACCTTAGAATCTTACTTTGATTAAATAAAGAATAAAAAATCAATCTATGAGAAAGATCTATTTACACAAAAGATTTGACAGTTTCTGATTTTTTGACGCTGATTAATGACTTTACTTATATTTTATGCTCTTAACTAAACAAGTCAATTAATGCTAAATAAAAAAGCCTGAATCAAGTGATCCAAGCTTTTTATCAGGTATAACTTATTCCAATTTTTGTTCTAACCATGCTTTTAAAACCACAGCTTGATTGTGTTGCTCGTTTTTGGCACCATAAATTAAAATTACATCTTCACTTTGTAAACAGAGACTAATAAAATCAAGCACCGCTGCACTTAATGGATTGGCGGCAATTTCAGCAAGATAGCGTTGCTTGAATTCAGGATAGCGCTCTTCTTGATGATTAAACCATTTCCTTAACTCAGAACTTGGCGCTAATTCTTTAAGCCACCATTGATAAGGTAAATCAGCTTTAGCGAGCCCCCGAGGCCACAAGCGATCCACTAAAATTTTATAACCAGATGCCCGTTTAACTGCTGCTTGATCATAAGCGCGAATTAATTTAATTTGTGGCATAACAACTTGAACCTCCTTTTAAAAATCACATTTTATAACGTGGATAATGGCTGATTAGTATCGGCAAACCGTTCTGAATCTAATGGTTGACGGCGTGACATTAATTCGGTAACGTCAGCACGCTCGTCATTACCATTAGCAAACAAAATAGCCAATGGTACTTGATTTTCATCAACATAAGCAATTGTAAACTTACCAGAATCAAGATTACCGCGGATAAAAGTTTGATCCCACTTAGTCGTATGACCTAAATATTCAAAGGTTTGATCATACTGATCTGTCCAAAAATATGGTAAGACATCATAAGGCTGACTTTGTGGCTGGATCAGATTAGCGGCAACATTTTTACCGTGACTTTGCGCATTTTCCCAATGTTCCACATGAATCTCTTCACCCTGGAACGGCCAAATAGTAGCATCGCCAACAGCGTAAACATCTTTCAGTGCTGTTTCGCCATATTCATTAACGACAATATTCTGCCCTAATTCCAAATGATCTGCTTTAATTGACGTGTTAGGAACTGCACCAACACCAACAACAACCATTTGTGCAGGAATTGTTGCACCCGTATCAGTTACCACCCCAGTGACTTGATGCTGTTGGTCATGCGTAAACGATTCAACACCACTACCTAAAACAAATTTGACGCCCTGTTCTTGATGCATCTTAACGAAATATTCTGAAGCCTGTGGACCAACTACACGTCCCAATGGATGTTGACCATGTTCAACAACTGTGACATTAAGGCCTAACTTTCTAAAGGAGCTAGCCAATTCTAAACTAATAAACCCAGCGCCAATTAAGACCACATCTTTAACTTGCTCGCTCCACTGCTTAATCTTGATCGCATCGTGATAACTTCTTAAGTAAAAAATTCCTTCAGCGTCATCATTAGGCAAGTGCAAATGACGTGACTCTGCACCCATAGCTAGAACAAGTTGACCATAAGTAATTTCTTGATGATCTGCTGTGACAACTTTCTTCTTCTCATCATGAACCGCCACAACTTCGGTATTTAATTGTAACTTAATCTCATTTTCAGCAAAGAACGATTCCGGTTTAAAAATAGGTGCATCTAACTTCTTGCCTGTCAGCCAATTTTTAGATAATTTATAACGATTATAAGGCAGTGCGTCTTCGCGATCAATTAAACAAATACTACCTGAAAAACCTTTAGTCCGTAATGCCTTCACCAAATAAAATCCGGCCGTTGAACCACCGACAACTACAATATCAAACTTCATAGGGATCCTCCTAATCTGAATTCGAATTATAACTTAAGTCTAATGCAAAAAGAATAACCACGCAAAATATCGGCTTGTTAGTCTAGCCGATTGACCAAATAAAAACACCATCCAAAAAGGACGAGAGCGTCAAGAAGTTTGTGTAAATAACAAGAAGACTTCTTCGTATCATTTTGTCTAGCTTAAAACATTGATTCTAAAGTATCTTGGCACTGCTTAAAGCCATTATGAGCTCTGCCGAAGTATTTCTCGTTGTACTCTAAGATAATTGTCGCAAGGAAACGGTCAAGTGCTGATTCATTTGGAAATTGTTCTTTGACTTTTGTCTTGCGCTTCAGCTTTTTATTGAATGATTCAATAATGTTCGTTGAGTAAATTGTTCTGCGAATACTCGGAGGAAATTCTAAGAAGGTTAGTAAATTAGACGTACTGGCTAAATTTCTAACCATTCGAGGATACTTTGACTCCCAATGATCGATAAAACGATTTAAAATTAGCTGGGCTTCATCACGTGTTTTTGCTCTGTGGAGTTCTTTGAACTCATTAACGACCTCTGCACGGTCGTTTACGCGAACTTTCTGCATGATATTCCGTGACATATGGATCAGACAGCGTTGAAATTTAGCTTGAGGATAATTGTGGTTAAGCGCTGAATCCAAGCCAACTAAGCCATCTGCGATGACTAACTGGACGTGTTTAATACCACGACTGACTAAACCAGTTAGTAATTCGGACCAAACTTCTGAATTTTCCGTTGGTGCAATACAGTAATCTAAAATTTCTTTATGACCATCTGCTTTAATACCTAAAGCGACATAAACCGACTCTTTTTGAACCGTATCACGACGTAAGGGCACATAAGTTGCATCAAGGAAAAGACAGACGTAGTCTGTCGAACTAAACCGCCGCTGATGATAAGCAGTCACTTGATCCTCAACAATGGCTGTAATGTTGGAAATCGTAGTGGGTGAATAATGAGTTCCATACATCTTTTCGATTAAGTCAGCTATTTCTCGAGTTGTAATTCCTTTTTCGTATAACTGTATAATCGTCGTTTCCAGTGCATCTACTCTTCGAGAATAAGGTGGGATTAAGTTAGCCTTAAACTCGCCCTTGCGATCACGTGGGACACAGATACTCAGCTTTCCATACTCTGAATCAATTTGACGAAAATATTGGCCATTTCGAGAGTTACCAGAGTTGAAACCTTGACGATCATAAGGATCGTAGCCTAGAACAGAAGTTAACTCGGCTTGAAGTAACGTATTTAATGTATCCTGCAGTTGTTTTCTAAAAACTTCTTTTAAATCACCATGAGATAGTAGTACATTTGCCAATTCTTTGTTAAACTGATTCATAGGGGAAGACCTCCGTTGATTTGGTTTAGACGCTTATAATCATACGGGGAAGGTCTTCCTTTTTTCAATACTCATTTACACAAAATATTTTACACTCTCTTGTAGACAGAAAGTATATGAAAAACTTTTTTAATCTCAAATCTATATGGTTATCAAATATTGATACTTTTACAAAAAATAGTGAAGAAGCTGCTGATAACTTAATTGATGATAAATTTGAGGGAAAACTTGAAAAGCTAGCGTTAGACATGCCAGCTTTTATAACTAGTTTTACAGAACTAGATATAAACTCCTTTGACAAAAACGGTTTTGTAAAGGAAGAAATATCATGCTCATTAATAAAATGCGAAGAAAAATTAGGCAAGAATCGTGACTTTATTTTTATTCCTTATCAAAATATGATTCACTTATTGAATGTAATTAAGGAGTGCCAAGCAGGTAAGCGAGAAGGTATCCTAAAAGAAACAACAATATTTGCTCGAAAAGTTTGGTATATCACGGATTACGTAAATAGAATGGACAAACTTGAAAAAGACTATTTTGAAGGTAAAAAGTCTGTGGAGCAAGTTGGCCGAGGCATGCTAGGAACGAAGTCAATGAAGTACTCAATACAAAACGAATTCAGATTGGGCATTGTGTTTCCATACAAAAAATCAAATTATGGTAATGAAGCTGGTACAAACTTAGGCATACAACCTTCTTTTTGCTTTGCGACACAATACTTCAAAAAAGAGGAACTAAGGTCATTGAATATAGAAAAGCTGAATTAATAGTACTAAACCGAAAATAGCCACTAGGGTATACCCTAGTGGCCTTTTTGCTTATTAATATTTACAGTTCATACTTTTTTCCAAAACATACCAAATAATGGCGTTCACACCGACTTTGTTTTTGAGAATTTGATCATCTGAAAGCAATTTATCGTATCTTATTTTTAGAGCATCTTTATTGGATGTAAGCTGATTCCTGAGACAACTTTTAAGAGAGGGTATAATGAATAAATCGTCTCTCAAAAGGAAGGAATTTTTACATGCCAACTCGTTACGACAAAGAATTCAAACAAAACATTATCAACCTATATAAGCAAGGCAAATCAGCTGCCCAACTGGCCAGAGAATATGGCATTGGCTATTCAACAGTTCACTGGGCTACCAGACCCCCTTACAAGTTGAAATTGCAACACTTACAAGCCAAATGGCCGCCTGATTTAATGCTTTCCAGGGTTCAAATAAGTTATTAATCACGATTAATGATTTATTTGAGCTGTGGAAGGTAAACGCGGTTCTGAATGTCTCTTAAAACCTGTCTCAAATATTGACTTCAATCCAAAGTGATACTAGCCCACTAAACTCAGTGCCACGGTCCACAGTAAAGCTGTGCACCGGACCATTAAAAGTGGTTAGGAACTTAGTTAGTGCTTCATTAACAGTCGCTGTCGTCCGATCTTTTAACCGGTAGGCCCAAAGGAACCGTGATTTGCGATCGATTAAAGTTAATAAAACTGCCTTACTATGCCCACGAGGACCAACGACTGTATCTAGTTCAAAATCGCCGATGCGATTACGTTGATTAATCATCATGGGACGCTGTTCAATTGATCGCCCCAAAGATTGATTATATTTGGATCGTTGGTCAACGTTACGCCGTTGGCGTACGCCATGTTCAGGTAGATCATTCAAGGAGAAACTAATTCTCCCCTGATTTAGCCAATTATAAATAGATTTAGTAGCTAGTTTAAATTCGTGAGCAATCATTCCTGGTGACCAGCTTAGACGTAAATGGTTGAGAATTTTTTGCTTTAACTCATCGCTCAGCTTAGTTTTCCGACCACATCGTGATCGCTTGTATTCGGCATCTGTTTGTGCTAATTCAGCTTGATAAGGTTGACATCGCGATAATTCATAAGAAATTGTTGACGGTGATCGGTTCAGCCGAACGCCCATTTGGATATTGGACAGCCCTAGTTCACAAAAGGTTTCGATTTTAATTCGTTCGGAATAGGTTATACTAGACAAAAGATCAGCTCCTAAAAGATGGGTTTGTGGTAAACACCATTTTAAAGGAAGCTGATCTTTTTTGTCCGAACAGCGTTCGGATTAATTTTACAATCTACCTAATTACTTTTTTTAAACAGTCGATTCTATTGATTGTCTAAGTGTCCCCTCAACTTCTTTGGCAATTTCATTCAAATTGAAATCATCGAATAAATCGATTAAGGCTTCCGGACGCGTCATACCAATATATGTCTGATTATTTTTTTCTCTAACAACCATTTTACACGGTAGAACATAGCCGATATGGATATTTTTTCCCATAACTTCTTTTGCTTTTTTAGGATTACATACTTCCATTACAACAAAATCCTCTTCAAAGTCTAATCCTTTTTCCTTAAGTTTGTCTTTAAAGTTAAGTTGCCACAATACACCAAACCCATTTTCTTTTAATTGTTCAGTTAACGAATCAATAGCCTCGCCAAGTTTCTTGTTTGTCTTTTTTTCATATACGATGTGCATTGGTTTCTTCTCCTCTTTATATTTTTGATTACTCTCTCAACTTGTTTAGTTGATCTCTATACTCTTCCTCTGATATTTCTCCTCTAGCGTATCTCTCTTTTAATATATTAATGGCACGATTTGAGTTTGATGCATGGTCATTATTCGAACGATTCATCAGCATTTTTGCGATAAAGATGACTGCCCCAATAATAACTAACAATTTCAATCCATCATATATCATAAACCACCAACTATTCTCATAACCAAAATTCATCATGTTATCAAAACCGTTATACCAATAGCCGTGCATTGAATCACTCCTTATTCATTTAATGTTTCTTTTTTTATTCTATATGTTTCCTCATCTATTTCACCTTTGGCATATCGTTCATTTAAAATATCCAACGCACTATTCTGCTCTCTAAAAATACTTGTTCCATTCTGTTTATCCTCCAAGTATTTATAAATGAAATAACCAACTATAACAAATAATATGAGTCCCAAGCAGTCTCCTCCTTTTTCTATTTCTGCTTCCTTAACTTTACTGAAATTTTATTTTGATCTAGCTTACTTAAATGACCGATTTCTTTAAAGTTTAAACCGGCTTTGGGAAAGCGATAAATATTACCAAGATCGACCCAGGAAGGTTTCTTCAACCCAGCGGATTGCCAATCTTGAATCGGATAATATTGTTGCTTGATATAAGCCGACTTCTTTTCATACTGACTAGTAATTTTAAAAACCTCGACCGTCTGTTCTGATACCCGACGAATTAAAACTGATCGAGACTTGCCACCGTTAGTTTCTACAAAACTAACGTATAGGCTGACTAAGTCATTAGTCCTCATCTGGATCATTGAGCCAATCAGCGACCTCTTTAGCGTCTTTGAACTCGGTGACTGGTGTCCCTTAGGTCGCCTTTAAAAAGCGTAAATTAGCTCTTTCTTCTTCGCTTAAAGACGCATTAAAAGGTAAAGCACCATTTAATTCTTCCATATGTTTTTCCATCCTTATTTTTTGATGATCATATTAATAGCTTGCTCCACTTTCTGTGATTGTTTATCTGAATCTAATTCCGGATTATCTAAACACGACTTCAAATTTTCAGCAACAATTATTCCCATAATCCGGTCAACACTCGATCTAACAGCACTTAATTGGGTGATTACATCAATACATTCTTTTTCTTCTTCAATCATTTTCTGAATCCCACGCATTTGACCTTCTGCGCGCGTTAAACGATTCAGAATACTTTTATCACAAGTCCCCATAGGTTAATTCTCCTTTCCACGCTGACATCCCCCCCATTACATTGACTACTTTATATCCTTCACTACTTAAAAAATCACAGGCCATTGCTGAACGTCCGCCAGATTGACATATAACATAGTATTTTTCATCTTTATTTAACTGATCGATATGTTGTTCTAATCCGCTTAAAGGAAGTGCTTTAGCGGATGGAATATGCCCTCTTTCA
The DNA here is from genome assembly GCF_008033155.1 of Secundilactobacillus malefermentans. Lineage (NCBI taxonomy): Bacteria > Bacillati > Bacillota > Bacilli > Lactobacillales > Lactobacillaceae > Secundilactobacillus > Secundilactobacillus malefermentans. The sequence goes on along the minus strand of NZ_CP042372.1, from coordinate 5,767 downwards.
AACTCATCGGCTTCTCTAACATCAACAATTGTCAATAATTCTGTTTTGGACTTTTGATAAAATTCATCTACACCAATTGAACTAAACATAGTCTACATCCTCCAATCTCACTGCTTTATATAAAGAAAATGCACCATCTAAGTTTTCTACTTTAAATCCAGCTTGTTTTAAAATTCTCTCGCCGACATAACTTCTCAAACCACTATGACAACTTATGATATATTCCTTTGTTGGATCTAATTCAGAAACACGGCATCGTAAATCATTTAGCGGAATATTAATTGCTTCTTTAAAACGCCCATTGGCTAATTCGCTTTCTTCTCGAACATCCAATAAGATCTTTCCTTTAGCGAGTTCGTCTGTCAATTCATGCCATTGGATCGTGTTACTTAATCCTTCAATCTGATTTAAAGCGACATACCCAATCATATTGACCGGATCTTTTGCAGCTCCAAATGGTGGTGCATAAGAAAATTCTAATTCAGGTAAATCAAAAACAGTAAGCCCGCCTTTAATCGCTGTAGCTAGAATATCGATACGCTTATCAACCCCTTTTTCACCAATTCCTTGAGCGCCATAAATTTCACCCGTTTTGGGATTATACATTAATTTTAAAACTATTTCTGTCGCTCCAGGATAGTAACCTGCATGATCTTTTCCAGAGATATGAACAACTGCCACATCAAGTCCAGCCAGTCTAGCAACACGTTCACTTAACCCTGTGGAAGCAGCACTCAAACCAAATACACGAACAATTGCCGTACCAATACTTCCTTTATTTTTGCGATTCAATCCAGCAATAACATCTGCTACCTGTCTGCCTTGTCGGTTAGCTGGAGAAGCCAAAGAAATAAGGGCATCTTCACCAGTGATTTGTTGCTTGACTAAAATCGCGTCTCCTACTGCATAAATATCTGAAAGATTCGTTTGATAATTATTATCAACCAAAATTCCTCCACGTAATCCTAATTTGATTCCTGCATCTTTTGCTAAAGTATTTTCAGGTTGAACTCCTACTGACAAAATAGTTAAATCTGATTGCAACTCAGTTCCATCTTCTAAAATAACTAATTTTCCTTGATTTCTAAATTCTGCAGCCGATTGAGAAGTAATCACTTCTACTCCTTTGCTAACTAATTCATTTTTAACAAAAGCAGCCATTTCTTCATCTAACGGAGGCAAAACATGAGGGGCTTTTTCAATAAGAGCTACTTCCAAGCCACGTTTTTTTAAATTTTCTGCCATTTCTAACCCAATGAATCCAGCACCGACCACAATTGCTTTTTTAGGATTTTCCTGATCTATGTTAGTCATGATTTTATCCAAATCTGGTACATTTCTTAAACTGTAAACATTCGTTGCTTCGGCTAATCCAATAATCGGTGGAATAAATGGTTTGGCTCCTGGGGATAGAATCAACTTATCATAAGATTCTGTCGTTATTTGACCACTGTGTTTAATTGTGACCGTTTTATCCACGGGATTGATTGCTATCACTTCATGATGTGGTCTCACATCTAAATTAAAACGTGCACGTAAAGCCTCTGGTGTTTGAACTAATAAACTTTCTCTCGCTTCAATTTCTCCAGATACATAGTAGGGTAATCCACAATTGGCAAATGAAACAAATGGCCCCTTTTCTAAAACAACAATTTCAGCATCTTCCATTAATCGACGTAATCTAGTCGCAGCTGACATTCCTCCAGCGACTCCACCTACGATAATAATTTTTGTCATAATTATTTTCCTCCTCTTATTTGACCGGTCCATTGGCTCATGCCACCACGAATATTTACTACGCTATAGCCTTTTTTTTGTAATATTTTTGCGGCTTTTTTACTGCGCATCCCAGATTGACAAATCACATAAACTTCCTCAGTCAAACTTCCTTTATAGCCATCGACCTTATTTAGCGGAACGTTTTTAGCTTTCGATATATGCCCTGACCGGTACTCATTTGGTGTGCGTACATCAAGTAAATGAATTGTGCCTTTCATTTTTTCTTGCAACTCAGTTACTGAAATGCTTGCTACTGTATTAAAAAATTTAAACATACTATTTCCCCCTTATTAAAACATCTCAATATACCCCTTAAGGTATACTAAACTACGAGTCCAATTAAATGTCAACTTAAATGTCAACAGGATTTATTTTCTAATAAATAAACGCAGTGTTTTCACAGCAAAACTTGACTTACATACCATACCCATAAAGAGTATATTTTTCTTTGTATATAAGGTAGATTGTAAAATTAATCCGAACGCTGTTCGGACAAAAAAGATCAGCTTCCTTTAAAATGGTGTTTACCACAAACCCATCTTTTAGGAGCTGATCTTTTGTCTAGTATAACCTATTCCGAACGAATTAAAATCGAAACCTTTTGTGAACTAGGGCTGTCCAATATCCAAATGGGCGTTCGGCTGAACCGATCACCGTCAACAATTTCTTATGAATTATCTCGATGTCAACCTTATCAGGCTGAATTAGCACAAACAGATGCCGAATACAAGCAATCACGATGTGGTCGGAAAACTAAGCTGAGCGATGAGTTAAAGCAAAAAATTCTCAACCATTTACGTCTAAGCTGGTCACCAAAAATGATTGCTCACGAATTTAAACTAGCTACTAAATCTATTTATAATTGGCTAAATCAGGGGAGAATTGGTTTCTCCTTGAATGATCTACCTGAACATGGCGTACGCCAACGGCGTAACGTTGACCAACGATCCAAATATAATCAAGCTTTGGGGCGATCAATTGAACAGCGTCCCATGATGATTAATCAACGTAATCGCATCGGCGATTTTGAACTAGATACAGTCGTTGGTCCTCGTGGGCATAGTAAGGCAGTTTTATTAACTTTAATCGATCGCAAATCACGGTTCCTTTGGGCCTACCGGTTAAAAGATCGGACGACAGCGACTGTTAATGAAGCCCTAACTAAGTTCCTAACCACTTTTAATGGTCCGGTGCACAGCTTTACTGTGGACCGTGGCACTGAGTTTAGTGGGCTAGTATCACTTGAATCACAATATGGTATTAAGACCTATTACTGCCATGCTTATACGCCAGCTGAACGTGGTAGTAATGAACGCTTTAATCGGAATTTACGTTATTTTTATCCTAAAGGGACTCGTTTTGAGCACATTAGTGCTCAAGATTTAACGACGACGTTACTCCAAATTAACCAGCGACCGCTTAAAATACTCGACTGGCAAACACCGTATCAGGTTATGCTGACAAATTTGTCCAAAAATTCGGATTAAATTTGCAATCTACCATAAAGATAAACTATACGTATCAATATTCCTTTAATCTGTCTTACTCTCTTTATTTTCTATGGGGTAAATTTGCTTCTGATTTTTTAAGCCAACCATCAAAATCTTTTTTAGTACCCTCATAAACATCATATGCGCTTGGATATTTTTTTTGAAATTCACTCTTAAAATCTTCGAACGAATAATCATCTGGCAATGAATTTCTAACCTTTTCAAGTTTTTTATTAATCCCCTTAACCAGATTTCCCTTCTTTCCTTTACCTAAATAAATAGGATTTCCATGACTGGTTACGCCTAATGCTTGAGCAGCACGAAACGCCGTTTCTTTCACTTTAAATACTGGGTCATTTATAGCAAGTCTAGCAAGTATATCTTTAGACTGCTTGCAATCATATTCTTTTAAAACATTTACAGCAGACAAACGTTCACGCCAACTGTTTTTATTATTTGCTTTCTTTTTCAACTCTTCAATGTTTCTTGGTGTTTCTTTTATCATAAATATCACTCCTACTTTAATGTCCAAGCAACTACATAGCTATTGCTTTTTAATCAAACAAATTTCAATCATTCTAAAGCAAAAAATACACACTGGTTACAAGAAATATTTCTTCCTATACAAGTTTTCTGTATAATAGACCAAGCAAGAAGTTTTCTGAGAGCGTAAAATATCTTGTGTAAATGCATAAAAGATTTCTGAATTGTATAGAAATAGGGAATGCCTTCCCTTATGATATTTAGTAACCACAGAAAACATCACAGGAGGTATTCCCCATGAATGAACTTACCACAGAAATTATCGCTGCACTAGCCCAAAAGCAAGATTTGGACGAAGTTTTTCGTCACCACCTCGAAATTGCGATTAACCAGCTGCTTCAAACCGAATTGGCAGAGTTTTTGGGTTACGAACGCTACTCATACGCTGGGATTAACACTGGTAATAACCGCAACGGCAGTTATGAGCGCTCGTTTGATACGAAGTACGGCCAACTTAACTTAACCATTCCTCGAGATCGCAATGGCCGGTTTGAAAATCATACCTTGCCAGCCTACGGTCGGCACAGTGATAATTTAGAAACAACGGTCATTCAGTTGTATACCAAGGGAATTACCACTGCTGAAATTGCCGAACTCATTGAGAAAATGTACGGTGCTCACTACTCCAAAGCCACGGTTTCCAACATGACTAAAGCCGTCAATGAACAGGTTCAAGCTTTCCAGCAACGTCGACTGGCTTCACAATATGCGGCCATCTTCTTAGATGCCACTTACTTGCCGTTAAAGCGGGATACCGTTCAAAAAGAAGCCGTTCATATTGCGATTGGCATTCGTCCAGATGGTACGAAAGGAGTGCTGAACTACCAAGTGGCGCCAACGGAATCGACTGGAATCTGGACTGAACTGCTGGGAACCTTAATCAAGCAGGGCGTTAAAGATGTGCTGTTGTTTGTGGCCGATGGGTTAGTTGGTTTGGATGAAGGCTTGAATCGGCATTTCCCTAAAGCCAAACGACAACGTTGCCTGGTTCATGTTGGGCGGAATCTGATGAACAAAGTTCGCGTAAAAGACCGCAAGGCCGTGATCAGTGACTTTAAACAAGTTCATCGGGCCGCCAACCGTGAAGCAGCCGAACTGAAACTGAATGAGTTCGCCAACAACTGGCATCAGACCTATCCCAAATTAATCAAAGATCTGCTTAAAATGCCGAATTTACTCACTTTCATGGACTTTCCACCAGCTATCCGGCAATCACTATACTCCACTAACCTGATTGAGAACTTTAATAAGCATCTCAAGCGCACCACCCACCACAAAGAACAATTTCCAACGGAAGATTCACTGGATCGCTTCCTGGTTTCTCAGTTTAATGTTTATAACGAGAAGTCTCTGAAGCGGATCCACCGAGGGTTCAAAGGACTCCAGGACACCTTGGAAGCATCATTTATTTAAGTTAGATACATATTATATGTACGAAGGCATTTCATTTACACAAGATTCTTGACGCTACCTTATTTCTTGCAATCTGCCTTATTTAAAATATTCCAACATCCAGTTGAAGCTTATATTTTAAGCGTCAACTGGATGTTGGCGTTTTATAACCTAGTTATTTTTGTGATGGAGTTTCAATTACTAATATTAAGTGTAAAATATGGTTCACCATTAAACTATTACATGATATAATGTAATAGTTGGTCGTCACATAATTGTATTACAAGGAGGATACGCATGATAAAAGTAGACTGTTGTCCGGATAAACCAGAATTAGCTAGCCGTGATTTACTGAGTGAAGAGAACGCAAGTGAGATCGTCTTACTTTTTAAAGTTCTATCCAATGATACAAGATTAAGAATTTTACATTGTTTAACGCGCGAGCCTAAAATATCAGTTGGCAAGATTGCGGCTAGGCTTAATATGAAAACTGCAGCTATTTCTAACCAGTTGCAGCGATTAGTTGATCAAAAAATTGTGAAAACTGAACGTGATGGAAATTT